>CAYMGN010000045.1:0-10770 GCA_964389995.1 uncultured Candidatus Peribacteria bacterium
ACTGTTCGTGGTAAGATCCCGCTTTTGGTCGGGCTTGCGAGCAATTTACACGAGGCTTCAAAGGCGATTAAGGATTTGATTTGTGTGCCCAATCTCAATGTAAAGATTATTGGGGGCATGGCTGGGGATTCTTTGGCTGAGGATGGTGAGGGGATGATTTCTAATGATGATCTCGCTTTTTTTAGTTCTTTTCCCAATATGAAGGTGGTTTGTCCGGCTGATTATTATGAAGTTTTGAGCGCTTTGGAAGTGATGTTTCTCGATTATGGTCCGGTTTATATGCGCTTGCCCGGTCCGGAGATCCCCGTGCTTTTTGATGAAAGTTATGAGTTTGATTTTGCGGAGGGATGTATTTTGTCCGAAGGTAAGAAAGCGACGATCTTTGCGATGGGTGAGGCGGTAGAAAAAATCATGGCCCAAGATCTCGATGTCGAATTAATAAACATGTCTTCGCTAAAACCATTGGATCAGGATTTGATTTTGGATTGCGCGCGTAAGGCGGAGCGGGTTTTGGTGATGGAAGATCATGACTATATTGGTGGATTGGCTTGCGGTCTCTCCGAGTTATTTATGAAAGAAAGAAATCTCCACTGGCGACGAATTGAGATGAAAGAAATCGAAAGGCTGCCAGAAATCCTCGAGGAAGAAATTTGAAGATAAAGCGAACTTTGTTATATTAATTTTGCCCACTAATTTTTTATTATGAACAGACCTCAACTGAAGATTTTTTCAGGCAGCTCACATCCTGATTTGGCTCAAGACATAGCTGACCAACTCAACGAACCGCTTTCGGAAATGGTGATCTCCCGTTTTGCCTGTGGAGAAGTGTACGCTAAGCCCAAGGATTCAGTGCGGGGGTGTGATGTTTTTGTGGTGCAGACGGCTTCGGCCAATGTCAATGAAGATTTGATGGAGCTTTTTGTGATGCTGGATGCTTTTAAGCGTTCTTTTGCTCAGCGGATCCATGTGGTGATGCCTCATTATGGTTATGCCCGTCAGGATCGGGTGGCGACTGCACGTGAGCCGATTTCCGCCAAATTGATGGCCGATTTGATTTCGACGGCGGGTGCGGATCATTTGATTGCCCTCAAGCTTCATAGTGATCAGGAACAAGGTTTTTTTAATTTTTCAGTGGATAACTTGGAGACCAATAAGCTCTTTGCGGAGTATTTTCTCAAACGTGATATCGAGGACTATGTGGTGGTTTCTCCTGATGCTGGTGGGGCCAAGGATGCAAAGAAATTTGCTGATTTGATTGGTGCTAATCTGGCGATTATTCATAAAACTCGTCCCGCCCACAATACTTCGGAAGTGATGCATGTGGTCGGTGACGTAAAGGGCAAAAATTGTATTATCTATGATGATATGGTGGATACGGCCGGGAGTGTGACGGCTGCGGCTAAGGCTTTGCGAGAGATGGGCGCAGGGGAGAAAATCTGTCTGGCGGCGACGCACGCGGTTTTTTCCGGTCCGGCGGTGGAGCGTTTGGCGGATTCGCATTTTGAAGAAGTGGTGGTTACTGATTCTATTCCGCTTAAAGGCAAGCATTTTGATGGTTTGACTGTGCTTTCTGTGGCTCCGCTTTTGGCGAAGATTATTCGGAGTGTGTATGAAGCAAAGTCTGTGACCGATGCGATGAATTAGCAGAGGTTTTAGCGCTCAGCGTTTCGTGATATAATTGTAAAGAATCCCTTAAGCTAAAAACTATGTTGGACAAAAAAGAACAAACTGTGGTTTATCTCGGTAGTGACCATGCCGGTTATGAAGAAAAAAACCAACTGCGCGAATATCTAGTTGGAGAGGATTACAAAGTGATTGATCTTGGCGTTTTTAGTAATGCTTCCTTTGATTATCCGGATATTGCCCGTGAAGTAGGGGAAAAAGTACGCGAGTCTGAAGGAAGTTTCGGGATTTTGATTTGTGGTAGTGGGATTGGAGTTTGTATTGCCGCCAATAAAATGAAAGGGATCCGAGCGGCCACTTGTAATACGGTAGAAATGGCCGAAATGGCTCGTAATCACAATGATGCCAATGTAGTAACTATGGGCTCTAGAGTGATTGCAGTGGAAGAAATTAAAAAAATCGCAAAAGCTTTCCTCACGACTGAGTTTGATGGTGGTGAAAGACATCAACGCCGGGTGAAAAAAATGATGGATCTCGAAGACCTTAACGGAGAAAAATAATGGATTTAAAAATTGCCCCTTCAATCTTGTCTGCTGATTTTGGCAAGCTCAATGCGGAAATCGCTGAGCTTGATGATTTGGCCGATCTTTTTCATGTCGATGTGATGGATGGGCATTTTGTGCCGAATATTACGATTGGGGCGCCGGTGGTGAAGTGGCTTCAGTCCACAAAGCCTTTTGATGTGCACTTGATGATCGAAAATCCAGAAAAGTATGTAGGGGATTTTGCTAAAGCGGGTAGTGATCGGATTATCGTCCATGTGGAGGCCTGCAAAAATTATCCGGCAGTGTTGAAACAAATCGCTGAGCTTGGGAAATTGCCGGCGGTTTCTATCAAACCAAACACAGCTGTGGCTGAGATCAAGGATTATCTCGATCTAGTTGATGAAGTATTAGTGATGACAGTGGAGCCGGGTTTTGGTGGTCAGTCATTTATGGCTGAGATGCTCGATAAGGTGAAAGAATTGCGTGAAATGGGCTATGACAAGGACATTGGTGTCGATGGAGGGATCAATGCTGAGACCGGCAAACTAGCCAAGGAGGCTGGGGCAAATCTGTTGGTAGCCGGTAGCTATATTTATGGTTCTGATGATCGTGTAGCGGCTTTGGAGAGCTTGCGTTAAGTTGGTTTGTATTGCGAGGCTATTTTTGCTCTTGTGTTTTTTTGTAATTGTTTTATTATTATTTCTCTATAAATTCAGTAGATGTCCTTGGAAGGCCCCGATAATTTTGAAAAAAAAGGAATGCCTCGTGAAATGCAAGCCTTTGAGTCTATGAGGCGGATTTTTGATCAATCGCCTTTTTTTGACAATCTTTCCAACGAATTAACAGAGGATGAATATGAGAGTGTGGCTGGATCTTTTACGGCGGTTTTGATAGAACTCTCTCCTTTAGTAGCTAAGTACGATCTCGATCGAAATATTTTTTTGCAAACAGATCAAAATGAAGAAATAAGTCCCTTTGCTCGAGATTTTTTAGAGAGGTTTGAGCGGTTTTATCATGATTTTGAAGAGCGTTTAAAGAATCTCGAAAAGCGTTTAAAGGTCTTTGACTATCATAATTTCCCCGATAATTGGCGGGATTTGATGCGTCGGACTGCATATTTTGCTTTTTTTTCTCACTATGGGGCAAAACGGAAGTATGATTTAGATGAGCAAGGTTTGCCCAAGGATTATATCGATCATCCGATTAATGTCGCTTTTGATTCGCTTCTTTCTAAAATGCAGTTTTTTGATATGCAGGCGGTGTTGGCGGCTTTGTTGCATGATGCCAGTGAGGATTGGTACAAGGGAGGGGTTGCGGTGCTTTGCACCAATGATAATAATGCTTTGAGGCGATTGGTGGAGGATCATAAAAGTGTAAAATTGCCGATCAAAAAGCAAATGGGAGCGGATTTTGAGGCCGATGTATTGCAGATGCATTGGCGTTTTTTAAAGGATTTGCAACCGGAAAATGCAGAGGGGAGAGTGGATGAGCATTATTTTGTGGATTGGATTGTGGCCGCTGTGACTAAGGATGCGGAGATTGATGATGAATTGCCCCAGGAGATCAAGAGAGCGATTACCAGTTTTGATTATGCTGATCGCTTAGGGCGTTTGGCGGAGATGGATTATCATTTGGCGGCGCGGGTATGGGCGGTAAAGGAAGCGGATCGTTTGCACAATGGACGGGATGAAAAAAGTATTCTCAACATGCGGGAAACACAGGCTATTTTTGTGGAGTTGGCGCGACTAATGGGCAGTGTCAATGTGATTGATAATTTGGTGGATTGTACTTCAGATCAGGCCCATCGTTTGAATAATCGCAAAGGGGCTTTGAATCGTATAGATCTGACGGATAAGGAAAAAGAAATTGATAACATGATGGGGCTTAAGGCTAATTTAGAAAAGGAATTTTTCGATAGAATGCAAAAAAAAATACCGGGTCAGGATGTGCACAGTGCTGTTAGCTTTTTGTTTCGTAATATTGGCTGGTCTTATCGGCCACAGGATGTAGAGGACTTGGATCAGATGTTTAACGACTGGTTTGTTTATCGGGATAGAGTGTTAGCGATGCGTCAAAGGTTAAATATTGAGTTAGATGAAAAAGCGATGAATCAGTTAATGCATAATTTGAGAGCGAGTTTTCGCATGGATAAAAAATCGGAGTACCGGATTTTTTCACAGAGATTTCGTAGTTGTTTAGCGGCAATGACTTCTGATCCTGCCTTGGCTGAAGCGGCAGAGGAGACTTTTGAAGAAATTTTTGCGGAGAGCTACAGTCCCGAGGAAATTGATGAGCGGATACTGAGAAATTTTGATTCTTTGTTTGTAAGGACTCTGGCGGGAATTGATGAAGGTCAATATGCTGATGCGGATGAAGAAGAAAAAAAGGACTTGATAGCTAACTCGAGGGTTGGTAAAAGTGCTAATTATGGTCCAACGGCCTTCAGAGTGTTTGCAACGCATGAAGAAGTTTCCAGAGAGATCCATGGAGGGGCTCATTATGCGATTTTCTTTCCCTATGATTGCGCTTATTCCGGTAGAGGCGAAAGGGATCGTCAGCAGTTAATTCATATTGGTAAACGTGCTCGTGAGGCGAAACACACTACTGAGTTTTTTGCTACTCGTTTTAAGCAGTTAGAGGCAGAAGGTAATAAAGATTTGGATGATGTCACTCGTTTTGTGAGGGAAATGGTTGATAACTTGATTAGTACCAATCGGCCCTATCGTCTGCCAAAATTTTCTGTGGGTGAAGGTCTTCATGATCCCGATGCGGTACTTACCTCTGGTGTTCAAAGAGTGGTGGATCTTACTCTAGCGATGGAGGACGAAAACTAGAGTAATTGAGTAAACCAAAAAAATCCTCTATGATGTTTAGTGATTTTACCTTTGATCTATGCGTAAACACAGATCTATTTCTGATCGCAAGTTCTTAAAACGGGCGCGAAAGATAGATGTCAATGAAGTAGCTAATTGGGCTGAAGATCAGATAGCGGCTTTGCGTTCTAATCGCGCACGTTTAAAAAAAACAGGTGTAACAGGTTTGTCAAGTGATACGTTATTAAAGAATAGAGTGAAGCGTATTGACGATCTGGAAAAAAAGATCATCAAAGCGGAGCGGGATATCGAGAGATTAGAGGAAAAAATCGAGGACTTAAGGTTGCGGCGCAAGATGGAAGCTGCTAAGCTCGACTACCGCCTGCAAGAAAATCTGGCAATCCTAGATCAAGACGCGGATCCGGAAATATATAATGAATTTATATGAAAAAATTAGCATTAGGATTGGGGGTACTGATGGTGTTTTTTTCGTTTAATGTTAGTTTTGCTGCTAGTTTTAGCGATGTGAGCAATAGTACTAAATACGCACATTCGATCAATTGGATGGCAGACAATGGAGTGATCAATGGTGATCCTGCCGGGACTTTTCGGCCAAGTGATTGTACTAATAGAGCGGAGTTTCTCAAGATGCTTTTTTTGGCGGATGGCAGGCAGCCTTTGGCTAATGTGCAAGCGCCTTTTAGTGATTTGGATAAGAAGTCTTGGTATTACCCTTATGTCACTACGGCTTATGCTGCAAAGATGGTCAATGGCTATGCTGATGGCACTTTTAGGCCGACTCAGTGCGTCAATCGGATGGAGGCTTTAAAGATGGCTGTGTTGCAGTTTACCGGTGGAGTGAAGCCGATTGTGGCTGGTTCTTTGGAGGGGGATTTTAAGGGAGAATGGTTTTACGACTATCTCAATTTTGCTGCATATGCCAATTTGGCTTTTGAGGAGTTGCGTTATCAGGTTGGTGGCGAGATGAGTCGTCAGGAAGTGGCAGAATTATTATTTAGATTAAAGGCGGTTTTTGATCATCGTCGTGATAGTGCTGATTATAGTCGTTATTTTTATACGAAAAATTATTTACCAAAGGCCTTGGTTACTGACGATGATGGTAAGGTGAGTTTTGTAAATGACGCTTTTGACTATTCTTTTAAGTATGATGGTAAGGCTTTGTTGGCTGGTAATTCTGGCGTGGGCATTAGTTATTATCCGGAAGTTTCCCGCAAGATTTATTTGGACTATCCAGATAATAAAAAAATCAAATTGTTCGTGCATAATCAAAGCGCTTCCGGTGACTATGTTGGCCTCTACGGCAAAAATTTAGAAGATTTCGTGACGGCAATCTGGCTCCACAACACCCAAGCAAAAAGTAGCAGCAATGTCGACGTAGTCTTAAGCCAAATTTTCAAAAAGGATTTTAACGGCATCACCTGGATCGGCTTTTCGATCGAAGGAGCCTTCGGCTACACCGGCTTCGGCGGCCTCCTAGAAGAACCAAAAACAATCTACTACGCCCGCCGCGGCGACAACTATTTCGAAATCCGCGCCGACAAATCAGCAGAACCCGAAGTAGAATCAATCCTAAGAAGCTTCAAATTCTAAAAAATGGTATCGAGCGAGTTTCAAGCAAAGCGAGAAACGAGCCCACAAAAAAGTCCTAAAGAAAACCCAAAAACTCAACTCAACCAAAACTCCGCGAGTTTCAAGCAAAGCGAGAAACGAGCCCACAAAAAACTCCTAAAGAAAACCTCAAAACTCAACTCAACCAAAACTCCGCGAGTTTCAAGCAAAGCGAGAAACGAGCCCCACAAAAAGCCTAAAGAAAGCCGAGAGGGCCAATTAAACCGAGAGGGTCAGAATCATCAGAAAACACAAGATTGCGCCGAAGCAAGAGATTTTTTTGATAAGCGCACATACGGTGCGTGTTCAAAAAAATACTCGCAGCCTGAGGTGCAAGATTGTGTTTTCTGATGATTCTGGTGCGCCCGACAGGATTCGAACCTGTGACCTTTGGCTCCGCAAGCCAACACTCTATCCAGCTGAGCTACGGGCGCAGGGGTTTATTGCTTGGCAATTCTACTGAAAACTGCCTTTGTTGGCAAGGGGAGCTCATTAATTGACTGAGCTGAGGAGTTTAATCCCTTCTTTGTGGACTTTTTTGTTGGTGGCGAGGATTTCTTGGGAGAAGAGATCGAGCGGATTGCCGTTGATGTCGGTGATTTTGCCTCCGGCTTCGTGCACTAAGAGAGCGCCGGCTGCGATGTCCCAAGGTTGGAGGGTAAACTCCCAGAAGAGATCTAAACGCCCGCAAGCAACGTAGGCCAGATCGAGGGAGGCGGCGCCCGGTCTACGCATGGCCTGGGAGTGATTGAGCATTTCTGCGAAGTAGGGGAGGTTTTTTTGGCGGTTAGAGCTGGGAAAGCCGGTGGAGCAGAGACTCTCAGAGACTTTTTTGGTTTTGGAAACGCTGATTTGTTGTCCGTTGAGGAAGGCTCCTTTGTCTTTTTCAGCATAAAAAATCTCTTTCATCTTGGGTGCGAAGACTACGCCGGCCACCAGTTCTCCTTCTAAATAGTCAAAGTTTTGTGATTTCTTACTGCTTTGCGTCTTAAAAACGCCGATGGAAACGGCAAAGTGTGGCCAACCGTGGACAAAATTAGTAGTACCGTCGATGGGGTCGATGATCCAGATGTAGGGAGCGGACATTAATTCGTCAAAATCCGGCCCTGCGCTGTTGGTGCTTTCTTCACCGAGGATGGCGTGTTTGGGGTAGATGGACTTGATGGTCTTGATGATGAGCTTTTCTGCTGCTTGGTCGACATGGGTTACGAGATCGTTTTGGTTGCTTTTACGGTCGATTTTGAGCTTTTTTTGAGATTCATTGATGATAAGCTCTCCTGCTTGTTGCGCGGCGTGGATGGCCAGGTCAATAATCTTCATAATTTCGTTGATTTATGCTACAATAATACATTGGTCCAATAACAAAAACAAAATGGAAAACGAAAATCACAATCCTCAGGGGCAAAATCAAGCGCCAAAAAATAATAAAGGCCTGTTAAAAGCGCTGGCTATAATTGCGGTGATCGCAGCTGTCGTCTTAGTGTGGTATTTCTTGCCTCAAGGTGGAGGTCAGGGTTTTATCGGGCGTAATAGTGTGGATACGCGTGAGCAATCTCGTGAAGCAACGACGAGGGATTCTGAGAGCAGAGAGTCTGAAAGACAGCCCACTCGTGAGTCAGAATCGGTGGAAAGAGTGGCGCGAGAAGAATCAACCTCTACTCCTGAGTTTCAGCCACCGGAGCTTGTTTTTCCCAATGTCACTGTGAATGAGATTTTTTATAGTGTGGGAACTGATTTGTTAGAGGCTGGTGATAGACTTTATTTCTATCGTGATGCTGATACTGTAGTTTACTATAATGTGATTAACGTAGAAGACAGATATAATTTTGCCTTTATTGGAGCCAGTGTTATTACTCCGGTGACTAGTACCGGGCAGCAATCCGATGAGGCGGTTGAAGGTGAAGAAATTATTGTTGATGAAGGAGTATTGGGATTTGAAGTGCGCTATCAGGATTTTGATTTAGCTACTCCCTATGCAGTTGTTGTTACTCCAGTAGGTGAGAGTGAAAGTGAAACGATTGAGTTGTTTGATGGACAAGCGCCAAATTTGGTGAGTGGCATCGACTGTGAAACTGTAGGAGTTGATCTCGTGTGTAACGCTGATCTTTTTGAGGACAATAACAATGTGAATGTTGGTCGCAACCTCTGGCAGTTATTTGATAATAGTGTGGCCAATGGTCCGGTCTTTAGACAATGTAATAGTACTGATTTGGATAATTGTACTTTTGAAGGAGTGCCAGCCGGTGATTATAGCCTCAGGATCAATACTGTTGCTCAGTATCAAGGTCAATATCCTTTCGAATACAATCATAATTTTGCCTCTACTGTCGAAGTCCAGTAAGATGAAGGCATGGCAGAATTAAAAACGAAGAAAAATAAGACTAGCGTTAAGGATTATATTGCTTCAATTGAGAGCGAGCAAAAACGCCTAGATTCTCAAGAACTAGTGAAAATTTTTGAGGAAGTGACCGGTTATAAATCGGTGATGTGGGGCAGTAGCATTATTGGCTATGGCTCTTATCACTACAAGTCTGATCGTAGTAGTCAGGAAGGTGATTGGCCGCTCACTGGTTTTGCGCCGCGTAAGCAGCAGATTTCGATTTATATCATGCCGGGGTTTAAGAAATACGAAAAATTCTTGGCTAAATTAGGCAAGCACAAAGTAAGTAAGGGCTCTTGCCTCTATGTTAAGAAATTGGCGGATATCGATCTAAAAGTGCTAAAAGAATTGATCAAGGACTCGGTGGCAGTGATGAAAGCACGCTACGACGTGAAGTAAAAATTGCTTTTTTGTAGTTAGTTACTTGATTTTTTCCAGTTTTCTGATAGAATCTTTTGGCTTATTTTGCGTAAAAAGCGATTATGGACAAATTTGTGATAAATACGGCTTTTGAGCCCAGGGGGGATCAGCCGGCAGCTATTGAGGCCTTGGTTAAGGGGATTCACAATCAAAGACAATTTCAAACCGTGCTCGGTGCGACCGGTACTGGCAAGACTTTTGTGATGGCTAAGATCGTGGAGGCTCTGCAGAGACCGACTCTGGTTTTGGCTCATAATAAAACACTTGCAGCTCAGCTCTGTAGTGAGTTTCAGGAGTTTTTTCCCAATAATGCGGTTAGTTATTTCGTTTCTTACTACGACTATTATCAACCGGAAGCTTACGTGCCTTCGACTGATACTTATATCGAAAAAGACGCTTCCATCAATGAAGAAATCGATAAGTTTCGGCATGCGGCTACGGCCAATCTCCTGACCCGTAAGGATGTGTTGATTGTGGCTTCTGTTTCTTGTATTTATGGTCTTGGTAATGTCGATGACTATACCCAGTTGGCGATTGATGTGAAGGTAGGGGATATTATTCAGCGCGATCGCTTTTTGCGGCGTTTGACCGATCTCCAGTATGTGCGTTCGCAGATTGAGTTTAAAAATAGTATGTTTCATGTGCTCGGCGATGTGGTGGAGGTCTTTCCTCCGGATAGGGATACGGTTTATCGGGTAGAATTTTTTGGTGATGAAGTGGAGGCGATTTCTGAGGTGGATTCTTTTACGGGCGAGTTGATTAACGAATTAAACAGCATCAAGATCTTCCCGGCGAAGCACAATGTTACTTCTCAAGAAAAAATCAAGGGGGCAGTGGATGCGATCAGAGCAGACATGGAAAAGCGCTACGCTCAGCTCAAAGAACAAGGCAAAAATTTAGAAGCGGAGAGGATCAAGACGCGCACGGAGTACGATATCGAAATCCTTTTAGAAACCGGTTACTGTAGCGGTATTGAAAATTACGTGCGTTATCTCAACAATAAAGCTCCGGGGCAGAGACCAATGACTTTGATGGATTATTTGCCTGAGGATTTCTTACTTTTTCTCGATGAGTCGCATATTACTACGCCACAGATTGGGGCGATGTTTAGCGGTAATCTTTCGCGGAAGCAGACTTTGGTGGAGCATGGTTTTAGACTGCCGTCGGCGCAGGATAATCGCCCGTTAAAGTTTGAAGAATTTGAAGAATACATGAACAACACCATTTTTGTGTCAGCTACGCCGGGTAAGTATGAGTTAAAAAACACTCCGAAGGAAGACGTGGTGGAGCTGGTGGTGCGACCAACCGGACTTTTGGACCCGGAGATCTCGGTGCGTCCGACCAAAGAGCAGATTGAAGA
>CAYMGN010000046.1:0-2503 GCA_964389995.1 uncultured Candidatus Peribacteria bacterium
TGGGGATCGGGGGGAGATTGTTTTGGAAAAAGAGTAAGGAGTTGTGTGATTAGGGGTGGGTTGTTTGGGCTTTATTGCTCAAATGCTGTTTTTGTGCTATAATTATCAGTTAAGTAATGGAAAACACAAGAATAAATTTGTTTGGCATGGCGGAAAAAGTTTTATTAATACATGATACTCGTGGCTTAGGGGTTGCAGCGGCCGCAGAAACTAAGTCTCAGTTACAGTCTCAAGGGTTTGATGTGGATACTGATGCCAGCTTTTTAGAGACCGGATTGGCAGCAAATTTTTTTCGTTCGAAGATTGATAGTATCAGACGGATGCCTATCATCAGATTATCATTTTAAATGTACCTATTGATCGTAATGATCCGCAGGGTGCTTATGCGAAGTTAGCGGCACTTGACTCGCGTCTTCAGTCTGAAGGGAAGTCTTTACTTTATTTGGATACCCATCCTCAGGCAATCCGGGAGCAGGTGAGGTCTGCCACCAACATTATTTTTCGAGAGGGCTCGATTAATGCGGCTTTGGAACCTGTGCATAGTGAGCGGATGCTTATTGGTGCTATTAGTGATAGAGATAGTGATCCTGAGGTTTTGGAGCAGCTGACGCCGGAACGGGAAAAAATGGCTGTGGGTCTGGATATTGCGGCGAGAGGTGATTTTATTTGTTTGGCGCAACAGATCAATCAAGCAGAGAGTGAATTTGAGGCTGTGGAGGTGGCGAAAGGATTTTTGTTGGAGCTTTGGGATGATCGGGAGCTTGAGTCAGGATTGCAGTTGGATTTAGAAATGATGGTGGATGAGATTTTTGAGCTTCGGGATCAGGAGGCTGGGCCTGGTATGGGGAGACAGATTAATAATGTGATTCTGAAATATCTTTCTAAAAAATTTGTAAAGAGGGCTGTGCGAGAGATGGAATTAGAAAACTACGCTTGGTTTGAGCGTTTAGCGGAAAAAGAACCTACTTTTGAGGACTATGTTAATTGGTCACTTTCTTTTGGTGATGTGACGGTAGTGCCAATTGCCAATCCTACCACTTCTTGGACGATGAAGATTTTGGATAGGGCGGTGCAGTCTAAAGAGACTAAATTTGGCATCTCTATTCTCCGTGATGCTCAGGATTTGCGTTACGCAGATGGGGCGGCTGATGTGATTTCGATTATTAAAAACTGGAGATATCAAGATCAAGCTAAGATTATTGATATTTTTGAAAAGGAAATCGGTAATGATTGGCAAATGAAGCTTGGAGTGGAACAGGTGCGTGGGCGAGAAAACAATGTGACACTTTATTTTAAATCGGGGGCTTTGACCGATGAAAAAATGAGAATTATTGGTGAAAGTTTGGCTGACTATGATTTGTCAAAAAATGATACTGAATTGGCGGTGGAGAGTAAAAATGTTTATTCAATACTGGAAAAAAGTTTATCTAGTGATTTGTTGCAAAAAGTACGAGGGAGGGCCAATAATGCTACTTTGAGGTTGGTCGAAAGCGATGCTCGCAACGTTCAGGTTTTTGCGGATTTACTCCATGCTTTTATGGGGTCAAAGCTGCCGGAAGCATGGAAGGAGCCCTTGGCTCAAGCAGTGAAGCTTTATGCGGCGATTTTAAGGGAAGCTCAGTTTGGTATTCATCAGCTGACAAATAAGTATTTGGGGCAAGAATGTCAGTCAGAAATCGGTGATCTCACTGCCAAGCTTGTTGAGGAGGCGGCCGGGGTATTAAAAAAAGTGTTTTTGCGGATAGATTTAGGTGATTTTGATTTAGATCTAATCCCAGAGACGATGCGTGAGTTGGAAAAAATCAATCAAGATACTCTTATTACTGCTAATCTGGTTAGAACTATTCCGCGTTCTGCCGTATCTAATTTGGATTTAGAGGCTATTAGCGCTGTTAATGTGAGGCAATTTTCGGCTTTTGAGGTTAATCGTGAGCCGGATTTGAAGAGGCAGATTTTGGAGATTGCACGTGAGCAGTTTCCCGATGGAGATGATGAAAAAATTCGTCGCAATGTTCTTGATGATCCCGATGGTGATCACTGGATGATTTTGGCGGAAAGTAATGGTGAGGTTTTGTCTTTTTTTATTTTTACCAAGGTAGGAGATGGTTATCATCCTGACTGGTTGATGGCTAATCCCAAGGCATCGATTGTTGGTTTGGGTGAGGCTACTTTACTGTATGGATTTAATCTGCCTCAATTTCAGCATGTAAGACTGGAGTCGGAAGTAGAGCCTCAGATTAAGTCTAGTGACATTTGTTTGGAGAGGATAGGTTTTTATGCTTATGGTGATACTCAGGGTGATCCTGATTTTAAGAAGCGCTATTGGCGTATTAGAAAAGATGATTTTGCGGTCAAATTACGTGGTAAGCAGTTGGATCTAGTGGAGGTGGAAAAATTATTGTCCTGCGGCCAAAAAATGGATTTACGAGAAGAGTTAAAGCTTGATAATGGGGACTTTTTATTGAAAATTGATCGTAATAAAGATAATTTTTTTGTTTTAGAT
>CAYMGN010000046.1:2513-3713 GCA_964389995.1 uncultured Candidatus Peribacteria bacterium
ATTAGTCGCTATCTTAAAGACCCTCATGACGGCGATCTCCGCTATTGCTATTTCGAAAAAATTACGAATTAAGCAGCATTTTTCCAGGCGAATTCAAAGAGGGATTTATACATGGAAGCGAGGCCTTTATTTTCAACCACGAGGCCAAAACTATCGGTACCCTTGAGTGAGATGTTGTATATTTTGTCTTCAAGGAAAAATATTTCTCCGCCGCTGAGATTTAGTTTGTCGAGTGTGGCGATTCGGGTTTCTCGGAGATACTGTTTGTCCTTTTTTTGTAAAGCCTCTGCGTCAGTTGAGGGTGGAGTAAGGACACGAGTAGTGATTTTTTTTGCGAGACGTTTTTTATAGAAGCGATTGATTATTTTGAGGTCTTCAGGAGTAGATTCTTCAATGCTGAGGATGTTTACAAGGGAGCAGATCTCGCCTTTATCTGGAATTTGTAGGAGCATTTCTTCTAATATTCCCATTACTTCTTGGCGGTTGGTGTAAAATTTGATTTTCGGGAGGACGGCGTTGGGATTGTAGAGGGTTTCGAGGTCGCTGATGATTTTATTGAAGTCTGACTCGATTTTTTTGATTTTTTGCTTACGTTGTTCGAGGATATAAAAAATAGTTTGGGGTGGTTCGGCGTAGTAGATGACGGCGTTGCCTTTTTTGTTTTCGCGTAAAAGCCCTTTTTTGCTTAATTGTTCGCAGGTAAATTTAGCGGTACTGCGGGGCATACTTGTTCTTTTAGCGAGAGTAGAAGAAGGGGCACTGCCCAAAGGAAGAATTGTGAGGTAGATTGATATTTCTTTGGAACTAAGTCCGAGTTCCTTGAGAGTTTCTCGAAGCATATTGGTTATTATTTTTTAATATTGTATCATAATTAGTTCATTGTCGATAACTATTGTTGTCGAGATTTTTTAGCTATTTTTTCTTTTTATTTAGAGCTTTTTTCTGTTATTAGATCTTGGTTTCGCCCATGTGTTTTGACGGTTTTTAAGTTTAGTCATAATGTACTTCTCCACCACAAAAATAAGTGGTGGGCGTACATTCACAGACTGGACAAAGAAGGAAAGGAGAAGGTCATGACAATCGAAAAGCAGTTCGTTCGCATCGCTGAAATTGCTCAGGAACTTGGGAAGGAACTTGAGGAGATCACTCTGCCCAACGGCAAGCAGGTCAAGAGCATTGTTTGGCGTCCGGAGGACCTCG
>CAYMGN010000046.1:3723-10699 GCA_964389995.1 uncultured Candidatus Peribacteria bacterium
CTGGTCCTCAGTGGCTCGTCCAGACAATCATGCACGCATGTCATCCGGCGGCGGTGAGCACAGGGTGGCACGGTCTTGCCGGTCTCCGAGAATGACTTTGAGGGGCTGGGGCGAGCAAAGGATGTGAACTTTCAGGTGCGAGAGCAGGAGGAATTCACCATGGTGACCTTCGAGCTCGATGCCCCGAGCATCGACATCGAGGAGACTATGACGTCGTTCGTGGCTCCGCAGGTGCCTTTCGGAAAACCCGTCCGCATCAGCGGACGTGGTCCGACGGCGATTGCATGTGCAGTGGCTGATGCCATTGCGCATGTGGTGCCTCACGTGTCTCAATTCCAGCCTGGGGTTGGGTACGTGGTGTCGATCTCTCATTCGGCTGTGCCTTTGGGCACAGTTTTCTCAGACTGAGGAGTCACTAGACTCTCACCCCTTACTTTGTTCCAGTCGAACCATGTTCACGGGCACCGAGCCGCCAAAGCATAGGTAGCCCCAAACTGGTCAAAGTAAGGGAGGAGGACCTAGTGTTCTCCTCCTTATCTAAGGTAATTATAGCAAAATTTTAGTGTGTTTCTTCTGCGTGGTTGAGTGGGGTGGTCATGAGGATTTCTGTAAGAGGTGGAGCTTCGTTAAAAACATGAAGTGCTATATCTAGGTCTGTTAAAACCACTATACTTCTATCTAATTGGTGAATGAACGATAATTCACGATCTATTTCTTTTGGGTATTGAGGAAAGAGACGGTAAAATTTTTGCCTATGAATTTAAGTGGAAGAAACAAAATAGTAAAATGCCAAAAGTTTTTTTAGAGGCATATGCGTATTCTCAGTTTATGGAAGTAAATTTTGACAATTTTTTAGATTTTGTTACCTAGCTATAGATAAATGCCTTTACCAATTCCACTTGCTCCGGCTCTACCTCCGGGAGGTTGGCGAGGAGGTTTTTTTGGCCGAGGGCATTCCATTTCCAGAGGCCTTTTTTGTGGTAGGGGCGGAGTTCCAGTTTTTCGTGTTTGATTTTTTTGAGGAGTGTTTTGAGGGCAGTGAGGTTGGGGGCGGTGTCGGTGTAGCCGGGGAGGATGACGTAGCGCAGCCAGAGTCTTTTATTTTCGTCGCTGAGGAGTTTGAGGTTGTTGAGGATTTGCTGGTTGTCTACGCCGGTCAGTTGTTTGTGGATTTTTTGGTCGAAGTGTTTGAGGCTGACCATGAAGAGATCGACGTAGGGTAGTATTGGTTTTAGGAGTTTTTGGTCGATGTGGAGAGAAGTGTCGACGGTGGTGTGGATGCCGGCTTTTTTTAGTTTTTTCAGTAGTTCGAGGACGAAGGCCGGTTGAAAAAGGGGGTCGCCGCCGCTAAGTGTTACTCCGCCACCGCTGGCCTCGAAATAGTCCTTGTTTTTGAGTACTTTTTCGAGGATTTGGTCGCTGGTGTATCGGTTGCCGGATTTTGCGGTGGTCATGTCGATGTTGTGGCAGTATTGGCAGCGGAGGTGGCAGCCGGCAAAAAAGATCACAGTACGGATCCCCGGTCCGTCGACCGTGCCAAAAGATTCGAAAGAATGGATTGAGCCGGTAATCATAGTTTTTGGTGAAAGGTGCGGTTGGCGACTTCGGCTTGTTGTTCACGGCTGAGGCTGTTGAAGCGGACGGCATAGCCGGAGACGCGGATGGTGAGATTGGGGTATTTTTCCGGGTGGTCCATGGCGTCGATGAGGATTTGACGATCGAGGACATTGACGTTGAGATGTTGGGCGGTGCGGTGGAAGTAGCCGTCGAGGAGGCCGCGGAGGTTGTTGATTTTTTGGTCGAGATCTTTGCCGAGACTGCTTGGGTCGATAGAAAAAGTATTGGAAATCCCGTCGAGGCAGGATTGATAAGGGATTTTTGCGACGGAATTGAGGGAACTGATAGCGCCGTTTTTGTCTCGTCCGTGCATGGGATTGGCCCCGGGGGCAAAGGGTTCCTTGGCTTTGCGGCCGTCGGGAGTCGCGCCGGTGTACTTGCCGTAGACGACATTGGCGGTGATGGTGAGGAGGGAGAGAGTGTGCTGAGCGTTGCGGTAGGTGGGGTATTTTTTGAGGGCGGCGATGAATTCATTGACCACTTCAACGGCGATTTGGTCGACGCTGTCGTCGTCGCTGCCATAGGTGGGAAACTCGCCGGTGATTTCAAATTCAGTAGCTATACCTTCGGCATTGCGGATCGCTTTGACTTGGCTGTGTTTGATGGCGGAGAGGCTGTCGGCGACGATGGAGATCCCGGCGATCCCAAAGGCCATAAATCTTTCGATCTTGCTGTCGTGGAGGGCCATTTGGCTGTTTTCGTAATTGTAGTGATCGTGCATGTAGTGGATGACGTTCATTGTTTCGACGTAGATTTTGGCCAATCTCTGCATCAAGGCAAAAAACTGTAGTTTTACTTCTTCGTAATCGAGGATTTCTTGATTTTGGAGCTGAGGTACTTGGTCAAAAACGAGAGAATTATCAAACTCGTCGCGGCCGCCGTTGATGGCAAGCAGTAAGAGTTTCGGGAGGTTGCAACGGGCACCAAAAAATTGCATTTGTTTGCCGATGGCCATGGCGGAGACGCAGCAGGCGATACCGTAGTCGTCGGTAAAGTCCGGGCGCATGAGGTCGTCGTTTTCAAATTGGATGGCGGAGGTGTCCATGGCGGTTTTGCTGGCAAAGTCTTTGAAGGGTTGGGGGAGGTCCTGGGACCAGAGGATAGTGAGGTTTGGTTCGGGGGCTGGTCCGAGATTGTAGAGAGTGTGGAGGAGGCGGTAAGTGGTTTTGGTTACTAGTGGTCTGCCGTCTAGTCCGATGCCTCCGAGGACGCAGGTCACCCAGGTAGGATCACCGGCAAAGAGTTCGTTGTATTCCGGGACGCGTAGTTGCTTGACTATTCTCAATTTGATCACGAAGTCGTCGATGATTTCTTGCACTTCTGCTTCGTTGAGAGAGCCGGCTTGGAGCTCTTTTTCGGCATAGGTATCGAGGAAACAATCGATGCGTCCGAGACTCATGGCGGCACCGTCTTGTTCTTTGACAGCGGCGAGGTAGGCAAAGTACAAAAACTGCACGGCTTCGCGGAAATTTTTGGCCGGTTTGCTGATATCATAGCCATAGCTGGCGGCCATTTTTTTCATATCTTCGAGAGCTTGGATCTGCCAGGAGATTTCTTGACGGTAGCGGATGTTTTCGCCGGTCATTTCTTTGTAATTTTCTTCTTGAAATTTCAATTTATCATTAATTAAGGCATCGATGCCGTAGAGAGGGACGCGGCGGTAGTCACCGATGATGCGGCCACGGCCATAGTTATCGGGTAGTCCGGTGATCACCCCAGTCTTACGAAAGAGCTTGCCCTCAGGGGTTTTAAAACCCTGCCAATGTTTGTAGATTTCAAAGACGGCGTCATTGTGGGTTTTGACGTGATTGCTGTAGATTTCTTCCACTTGGGGGGCGAGGGTGTGGCCGTAGGATTCGCAGGCTCTTTTGACTAGTCTTACGCCGCCTTTGGGCTTGATGGCGCGCTTTAAAGGGGCGTCGGTTTGGAGTCCGACGATTAATTCGAGGTCGCGGTCGATGTAGCCCGGTTTGTGGCTGGTGATGGTAGCCGGAGTTTCAGTGTCGATGTCGAGGCAGCCGCCCTTGGCGATTTCTTCTTGGATGAGAGCGCTTACTTTTTCCCAGAGTTTTTTTGTGCGTTTGCTCGGGGGGGCGAGAAAATCAGCAGAATCGGTAAAAGGCCTGTAATTGCTTTGAATAAAGCTTCTTACATCGATCTTTTTCATTTTTTTGGGGCTAAATTTCTCTATTTCCGATGATACTCCTATGGTATAAGATGTCTAGTAAAATGTTTAAAGATTATTCTGATGGAGCTGTCAAACAAGAAGATCGGATTGGCTCTTGGTAGTGGAGGGGCGCGGGGATTGGTGCATGTTGGTGTGATTAAGGCTTTGGTGCAGCGTGGTCACGAGATCAGTTATATTTCAGGGGCGAGTATTGGCTCTTGTGTGGGGGCGATGTATGCGGCGAGTAAGGATATTGAAAAGATAGAAAAATGTTTTTTGGATCAGAAATGGGAGGTGTTTAAGGCTTTTTTTGATTTGTCGGTGCGTGGTGGGGTGATCAAAGGCAAAAAAGTGGATAAATTGTTGCGAGAATGGATTGGTGTGGAAAATTTCAGTGAGCTTAAAATTCCTTTTGTGGCGGTGGCTTCGGACTTGATTTCCGGTGAGGAAGTGCGGCTCAGTGAGGGCAATGTGGTGGAAGCGGTGCGGGCCAGTATGGCGGTGCCGGTGTTGATGAAGCCGGTGGAGATCGGGGATTATTTATTGGTGGATGCCGGGATTATCAATCCGGTGCCGGATGATGTAGCGCGGGAGATGGGGGCGGACTTTGTGATTGCGGTCAATCTTGATCATCGCAAAAATTCTGATTTGCCAAGGAAGAAATACAAGTCCTTTCAGCGGGTTTCGCTGCGGTCGCTTAATATTGTGAGGCACTATTTGGCAGAATATTCTTTAAAGGATGCGGATATTGTCTTAAAACCTGATATTGAGGATCCCGGTATTTTGGGCTTAAAGAGCTATCGTCAGGCAGAAAAAGCAAAAGCATTGATCAAGCTCGGTGAGGATTTGATCAATGCTCGTTTGGATGGAGTGGGTTAGTTTTGGTTTTCTTCTTGTAGGCTTTGGCGAAATTCTTCCATTAATTGGTCGATGCGTTCTTTGGTTGCGAGGGCGATTTCTACGTCTGTAGCGGGTTGTTCGATGCCGTTGTTGTGTCTGGCGAGGACATTCAATACTTCAATCATTGCTTGTCGACAACTTTCTCTTTCGAGATTGGCGACTCTTTCTTCAGCTGGTCGATTGGTTTGGCCAATTGCTTCTTCAACTTGGCGTGCAGCTTCATGAATTGCAGATGGAGTTGTCATAAAAGTTGTTGGTTAAATAATATGACGCTGGTAGTTTAGGGATTGTGATATTTTTTTCAACTGCTTTTGATTTGTTTTTTATTTTTGCTTTTCATGATGCGCTTCTTGCAGTAGTTTATAGGTGTTGAAGTTTAATCAACAGAAATGTCAAATTTGGTGGAAAATTTTTTGGAAGAGCAGGGCTTTAACGAAAAAGATCGGGAGATTTATCTGGATTTGCATCGGCATGGTCAGTCTTTTGCGAGTACGATTGCTTTGCGCACGGGGATTGATCGGACGACGGTTTACTCGGTTTTGCGACGTTTGGTGGTGCGGGGGATTGTGTTGCAGACGGATGTCAATGATGTGCGCGCTTATTTGCCGGTGGCGCCGGAGGTGTTTGTGGACAAGGTGGAGCGGGAGATGGATGAGCTCAAGGCCAAGAAAAAGATGGCGCAGTTGTTTGTAGCGGAGCTGGAGGGGATGCAGGGCAGCAGCTTCGTAAAAAGTAAGGTAAAGATTTACGACGGTGTGGAAGGGATCATCAATTTGTATGAGCAGACGCTGGTGAAGGGAAGCACGCAGAAGGCTTTTATTAACCTCAAAAATGTGCCAGAGGAGGTGATGAAGTTTTTGAAAGGGAGGTTTATTAAAGAAAAAGTGCGGAAGAAGGTGAAGAGTTTTGTGATTGTCGGTAAGAGTAGATTTAGTGAACGTTACCAAAAGCTCGACCGCAAGTCTAATCGCGAGACGAGGATTGTGGAGCGGATGCCTTTTGATTTACATTCAGAAATCGTCCTTTTTGGTGGTCGGGAGGTGGCGATTATCGACTTCCATCAACAGATTTATGGGATGGTGATCGAGAGCGAGACTTTTTATCGCACAGTGGAGGCGCTTTTTGATTATGTTTGGAAGGTGGAGGGATAAAAAGAGTTTTAAGGGAGTTCTGTCTACTTGTCAAACTTTGAAGATTGATCTAATATCTAATCTCTGAATACTTAAGAAAAGACTATGAAAAATAAGAAAAATACTATTAGTTTCTCTTTGGTAGCTACTTTTGTGTTGGCTGCTTGTGGTAATCAATTTGAAGAAATGCCGGAGTTGGATCGTTTTATTGAAGCGCGTGGGGTTCAGACTTGTTATGCGGCCAGTTTTGAAGCTGATTCCGGTACTAGTTTTGAAGAACTCAGTGAGGCGGAGCGAGAAGAATTTTATCAAGGTAGCTATGCCGTCTATCGAAAACAAGGCTTTGAGGTCAATAATGAAGCGGATATGCTCGACCTCTTCCAAAGATTGGGAGAAGAAGCGGCCACTAAAAGCGCCGAGGAGCAACAAGCTTACGATGATCGTTATATGGAAATCCTCGAAAGTTGTCTTAGTCCGGAAGAATTAGCAGGATTAGAAAACCCACCGGCTCCGGAAGCTCAGCTTAGCGAAGATGAACTCCAAGGATTGATCGAACAGATTGAAGCCCAAGGCGGTAGTGTGGAAGTGGTACCTCCCGGCAGCAGCGATGCCGAAGGCGAAGCTCCGGTCACCGAGTAAATCAATTCCCCTTACATATAGAGGGCGCGGATGTCTTCGTCGATCATTTCTTGATTCCATGGGGGGTCCCAGACCATTTCGATTTGGACTTCTTTGATTTCTTTTTGGAGTCGCATTTTGTCTTCGACTTGCATCACGAGGACGGGCCCGACTGGGCACATGGGGCTAGTGAGAGTCATTTGGACGACGGCAAAGCCGTGTTTGTCGACGTTGACGGTATAGATGAGGCCGAGATCGACGATGCCGATGCCGACTTCCGGGTCGATGATTTCGTTGAGGGCGGCCCAGTAGGGTTCTTTGCGTTCGGCTTTGGGAGTGGGGGTGATTTTGTGTTCTTCTTCATTCATTTTGATGCGGTTAGTTTTGATGTTGGGCGAGGATGGCGGTTTTTTTGACGGCTACCAGTCCGAGCATGGCGCATTTGACGCGGCCGGGGCTGATGGGGATTTGGAGGAGGTTGTAGATGTAGTCTTGGTCGAGGGCTTTGATTTCGCTGAGGGTTTTGCCGATTAATTCGTCGGAG
>CAYMGN010000047.1:0-4657 GCA_964389995.1 uncultured Candidatus Peribacteria bacterium
CAAAAAATTGGACTTCCCATTAGTAGCCCCTTCCGCCAACCTCTCCGGCCGCCCCAGCCCCACCCAAGCGCTCCACGTCCAAAACGACTACACCCGTACCCAACTCCGCTACATCCTCGACGGCGGCCCCTGCCAAATCGGCCTCGAGTCCACCATCCTCGACCTCACCCCTCTCAACAAAAACGAGCCCCCTCTTCTCGTCCGCCTCGGCGCCATCAACTTTGACGACCTTGCCCAAGACCTCCGCGACCTCGAACTCGCCGACAATCTCCAACGAGCCCAAACCATCTCCCCCGGCCTCAAATACCGCCACTACGCCCCGGAAACCACCTTCTATCTCGCCCCCATCCACGCCACCCAACAAGCCTATCTCCAAGAGCAAATCCTCCAACACAAAAACCACCAAATCGCCCTCATCTGCAGCAAAGAATCAGCCCCCCAATACCAAAATTTCGCCAATGAGCACGAGATCACCGGCCTCACACTCCACCCTCTCGCTGCCGCCAATGACCCCGACACCGCAGCCCAAAACTACTTCGCCACTCTCCGCGCCGCCGACCAAAAAAACATCGACCTCATCCTCAGCGAAACCTGGCCCGAAACCGGCACCGGCCAAGCTCTCTTAAACCGCATGAAAAAAGCCTCCGACAACCTCGACTAGTCACTTTCCACCAGAGCATTTTCTCTTCGCCACCACCGGAAATAACCAAAGCCACCAATCAAAGTGGCCGCATAAACATAAAAATCAAATTCCGGCACTTCCACCGGAGACTGCATGATCATCTGCGCTGCCGAACAAACTTCCGTAAAAGTATCACTATCATTAGCCGGCGTCACACAACCCACCCAGCTATCACCAGAATTAGTTTCCGCCGCCTTAATCACCTCAAACTCATCATTGTAAAGACTTGCAATCTGATCACTACTCAACACCCGATCATAAATCCGAAAATTATCAATCTGCCCTTCAAAATAAGCACTATCCGGAGTAGTCGAAAAAGTATAATCCGCACCAATCGCCAAATCCCGATCGCTATTATTCATCGAAGCAGGTACAGAACCGCTAAAAAAACTATCACTGACATCACTCCCATCCCAATAAATACTCATTTCCGTCGATGGATCATAGTTAACCACAATATGGTGCCAGCCCGAAGCAATTACAGAATTACTACAAAATATCCCACTATTAGTACCATTAGGATCAGCCGAAATACCAAACTCTATTGTACCGGCACCACAGGTCACTCCGTTGTTAAAGTTCACTCTAATCGCCCTCTCATTCGAAGCCGAATCCCACCTACTCAATAAAGACTGATATGAACTAGTATCCTCAATATTGACCCACATTTCCACACTAAACCCCGTACTCGGAAACATCCCCACGCTATTGGTCATCGTCACATAATCACCCGCTCCATCATAATCATAAGCCCCGGACCCACCACGTCCTGCTAGATTGGACCAAGTCGCCGTCACCGCAGAACTACTATAACCATTACCAGAAAAATCCTCAGTCAAACTCGCCTCACTCCCTCCATTAGCTTCAAAAGGCAGATTGAGAGTAGTGATCGAATTCCCATTTAATTCCCAGTTAAATATGGCATTATCGGTGTTATCGAGAGCGTAGTTGAGCGTAAGATCATCAGTAGTTACACCACTCCCCGAAGTAGTAGAGATCGAAACTCCGGAAACCGACGGAGGCCCAAAAGCCCAGTCCGTATTATTACCGGAATTAACAGCTTCATTAGCCGCACTAAGATCAACAGTAGTCCCACTGACATTATTATTATCCTGCACATCGATATAGTCGATATCGCGAGAACCATCCGGCCTAAAGTCCACCTGAGTACTTGGTGTTTTTGATCGCAATGAAAGCAATTGCCCCGAGGCCCCTCTCAAAGTCAACGTGCCGTTAAATTCATATTCCGCTCCGATATCAAAAGTCAAAGTATCCGCCGCCGTCACCTCCTTGGTAAAAGAATAAAAAGCCGAAGGTTTCGAACGGCTATCATTAAAATCTCCGGTCACCGTTTGATTAGTCCCGTCCAAGACCACCTCCCCTGTTGAAGCATTAAACTGAGCACTCGCAGCAGCAGTAATCGTCAGGTTACCGGCCACATTCAACTGATTACCATTAGTACTTAATTCGCCCGCCGAAATCGTCAAATCACCATCAATATCGATTGCAGAAGCCATCCTCACTTCGGCGCTCGCACCAGCATTGATCACAATAATATCATTGTAACTATTTCCATTGTCATCATCCCAAATCCGATTATTATCCAACTGAAATTGTATCGTCCCCCCATTGGCATCAAAAACCCCTCCACTCTAAATATACCTGCGCTGATCCGGGACAGAACGAAATCAAATCAGCAGTGGTCGAAATAAATGTACCCCCATTAACATCAATACTAGCGTTATTAGAAGTCCCATTGATATCAATATCATTCGTCCCCCCGTTAAAAGTCCCAGAGCTAACTTGGATAGAACTAGAAGTCAAAGTAAGGCGCAAAAGCGCAGCCTGATTAGTAAAAGTCCCACCTTGTATTAACAAATTTCTAGCATCTATATTTCCAGTGCCGGTAATAAACTCACCAGCATCCAATTGTACCGATACAGTAGATTGGATATCCATATCATTGTCAAAATCCGAGTTATCAAAAGTCCCACCATTTACGATGTAAAGTGATTCCATAAAAATCTCCGTTCCAATATCACCTACGCTCACCACCAAGTCACTTTTATTACTATTATCCACCACAATATTTCCCAGAAAGTTAGTCGAATTGATAGTGACATCGGCGGTATTGATAAAGTCAATATTAGGCCTGTTTATTGATGAACTAGTGACAGTAGACCAATCTACCGTCCCGCGACTTTCGATAGTAGTAGTACCCACCGAAAAAATCTGCCCAGTGCGCAAATACCAATGCCCATCAATCCGTATGTCCTCAAACACCACATCCGTACCTGCTGAGCTTTTGTCTATCGTTACGTCTTCAAAGTCCAGCCTCCCAATCGTAGTAGTCACATCAGTATTACTAGAAGTTTCAAAAGTCACGGTCCCTCCATTATTAACAAACTGTGAAGCATCATATATAGTCATGTCTCTCCCCATTCTCACCACAAAACTCGACGCCGTAAAAGTCCCACCATTTTGCTCTATGATCAAGTCGTCATCGATGCTCAAGTCCACACTACCGGCATTTAAAGTAGAGTTATAACCATTGGTCATCCAAATCGTCCCAACCGAAGTATTAGTATCAATCGTACAAGGTCTGGTATCGTTACTATCAAAAATAGCTCGATCAGCAGTACCCGGAACACTTGCTCCATTACTACCTCCTGAGGTAGTGGACCAGCAATCCGTATCATCAAAAGTTAGATCACAACCAAGAGAGTTCCCCACCCAATACCGATCGGCAGCATAAGCCGCCGTGCTCCAAACGCAGCTCATCGCCGCCACAAAAACAAAAATAAACAGTCTCTTTTTCATCATAGAATTTAAGGGGAATTCCAACCAATTATACCTAAAAAGGCCGATAGTCACAAACAACCATCGGCCTTCGGAATGAGGGCAAAACTATTTCTTTGGCGGACATTCGCAGCGGCAGCATTTACCGGTTGCCAATTGCCAAAACATCCATAGCGCAGCCACGCCCACCACTAAGTAGACGATCGCTTCCACTACCGGCCAATTACCAAGTAAAAGATTCACAACATTGAGATTGGTACCATTATCGAGCAACATTTGCACTCCAACCAGGCCCCAGTTCAAGCCACCAATCGCCAGCAAAACCTTAAAAATACAATTCGGCCCACACATTCTCTTTTTTGTCTCCGCCATAATCTTATGATTAGGAAATAATAACCAATCCCCATAGTAGAGCAATCAAGCCTTTTCGTAAAGTTTTGAAAAAATACTTAATCAAGATCTTGCCATGCATAAACATATAAGATATAATGCATATATAGTAAGTGATTTATATGCGAACAACCCTAGATTTACCGGAAGAATTAATCAAAGCAGCGATGAAAGCCACGAATATCAAAGTCAAAACCAAAGTGATTACGATCGCCCTTGAAGATTTAGTGCGCAAAAATAAAATTGCCAAGATTAAGGACTTCAAAGGTAAGCTGGATTTTAATCTAAATCTTGATCAATTAAGAAGTCGCAATGAAAGTTTTGGTCGATAGCTCAGTTTGGATAGATTATTTTAAGGAAGGCAAACTCTCTTATAGCCTAGATTTTCTCCTGTCAGAAAATTTAGTTTGTACTAATGAAATAATCCTCGCGGAACTAGTACCTTTTATTAATTTCAGTGGGTACAAACAATTGGCCAAGCTTCTATCAGCAATCGAAATCCTCCCTCTCAATATTGACTGGAAATCAGTGACAAAACTGCAAGAAGAATGTCTAAAAAATGGCATCAATAGCGTCGGTATCTCCGATCTTTTGATTTTTCAGCAGTTGGTCCAACAAAAAGTGATGTTTTTTAGTTTTGACAAACATTTTAAATTAATGGGAAACTTTGAACAGATAGACTTTTGGCATTACTAAACTATCTCTTGGAATATTTCGATCTCCTCACTGCAGACGGCCACCCCACCGGCCAATCCAAACCTCGCCCTCACGTCCACCGCGACGGTG
>CAYMGN010000047.1:4667-10213 GCA_964389995.1 uncultured Candidatus Peribacteria bacterium
GGCACAAAGCAATAAACCTCTGGATCATCAATAGCCAAGCCGAGCTTCTAATTCAAAAACGCTCGGCACTCAAGGATACCTACCCCAACCTTTGGGATCTTTCCTGCGCCGGCCACGTCAGCGCCGGAGACAGCAGTTTAGAGACAGCACTAAAGGAAGCAAAAGAAGAATTAGGCCTCAATCTCAAAGCCCAAGATATCGAATTTATCACCACTATCAAAGAAAGCCATGTCCTCAACGACGGAGCGATTCACGACAATGAATTTCGTGACATTTTCCTTACCCAATTAGATCGGCCAGCCAATCAATTTCAAGTCCAGGCAGAAGAAGTGATTGCCGTTCAATGGCTACCCCTCGAACAATTTGCCCAAGAACTCAAAACCCAGCCCGAAAAATTCGTCCCCCACGAGGTCGAATACCCCATCCTCATGCCCCTTCTCCTCAAAAAATTCCATCTCAACCCCTCTTGCTTTTAAACACAATTGCTCTAAAATTTACACCGTACTGGCTCGCAATTTAGCTTCTAAATTTCTCTCATGACTAATTTTCAAGAACTCTACCCCCGTTCCGGCGACAAAAAAAACTCCGCCTTTTTCGAAGAATTTCTTTACAAGATTTATGAGAGAAGAGAAAAAACCGGCCTCGATCAGATGATCCAAGGCCTCCGTGCAGTCGTAGTCCAACTAGAAAACGGCCAACTCCTCAATTACCTTGCCGAGCTCTACCTGATGACCCCTTACCGCTTCCATCAAGGCTACATCAACCAAAGTCATAAAGTCGTCATCCTCAAAAACAAACCGGAAACTCCGGATTTTATCATCCTCGAACCTCTCTCTGCCGACTACCGCGATCGTTTCACCGCTATCAATCAACAATTCCCCCGCGCCAAAGAAACCGTCCAAGCCCGCTATCTCGGAGAAATCTACCGCTGCGCAAATCTCTCCGCAGTCAAAAAGACACTCACTCACGACCAAATTCGTTTCCAGCAAGATGCCAATATGGCCAATCGTTTCCTCGCCAACCCTAATTTCCTCGTGAGCGATATCTCCTATTTTACCAATAACGTAGTCATCTACACCGAATCCAACCTCCAAGACTACCCAGCTTTGGAAATAGGGGAGCCCTTTGATTTGAGTGAAACAGAAAAAGCCAAGCTCGAAAAAGTCCACAATCTCCAACAAGAATACGAGCTCACCGATCTCATCCTCGGTTTAGATCATCTTGCCACCAGAGTCTTTTGTCACAGCCGCGAAGACACCATCCTCGAGTTTGTCACCATGACCAATTACTATTTCTGGGGTGCCTATAGTATCGAAGAGATGAACTCCTCCACCAATATCTGCCGCAATCCCAAGATCAAATCCGAATTACACTCCCCCGCAAAAGTTTTTACCGCCAACAACACACCTTTTTATACTAAGACCATCGACAATCTCCCCTCTCCCACCGAGGACTTCGTGAGAAATTTTGGACGCCGCATGCACCATCTCGCCTATGCCGTGATCGACGGTGCCCGCCCGGATGGCATGAAAAATATTGATTACGTAGTGGGCAAGTTAGACTCAGAAGACATCCCTTTCCTCGCCAAGGTCATTGGAGAATGCACCGACTTTCCCGACCTCAAACAAATTTTTTCCAAGAGTTCCAAGTATTCACGCCTGATCACCGAGTACGTCCAACGCTGTCATGGTTTCCAAGGTTTCTTTACCAAAGACAACGTCGCCTTCCTCACCGAAGCTGCCGGCGAAGATGAGGCTTTAAACAAGGCCGCCGTGTGCGACTAAAAATTCCTCTACAATCTGCTCAACTTCCTCCGGGGTTTCCACTTTCATAAATTTCACCCGTAATTCTTTCGCATTATCAAAGCCCTTGCAATACCACCCAAGATGCTTACGCAGAGCATAAAAAGGATGTTCCGGATAGTTGTCAGCCAGATAGCGAGAATGTTCCACCACCGCCATCAATTTTTCCTGCACATTGGGCTCCTTGCCTTTAAAAAACCAGGGGTTACCAAAAGTCGCACGCCCAATGAGCACCCCATCAATATTATATTTTTCAATCCTTTCATAAGCATCATCCATCGATTGCACATCACCGTTACCAAGGAAGCTAATCCCCGTACCTCTCACCACGTCAGCCGCTCTCGCAATCGAGTCCCAATCCGCCATCCCCAGATACATTTGTCTCAAAGTACGCCCATGGAGACTGATATTTGCCGGCTCGGTTTCAATTAAATGCTCCATCCATTCCTCGGACACGTCTTTATCAAAACCAATCCGCGTCTTCACCGAAACCGGCAATTCTACCCGCGGCCCGGGCTCCGGATGTAATTCCTTCACCGCCTTGATAATCTCAGGGTGCACCCCCGCGTCTTCCATCGAAATCCCCTCAGCCCAATCCCGGGCCGCTTTCTTCGAAATCAAAACCAATTCCTTTGCCAGATCCGGAGTCTTGATCAATCCGGCCCCCGATCCCCGCTTCGCTACTTTATTAGCCGGACAACCCATATTGATATCGATACCATCAAATCCCATGTAGCAGAGCATCACTACACACTTGTAGTAGGATTGCGGTTCCACGCCATAGATCTGCGCCACCACCGGCCGCTCCGCTTCTTCATAATAAAAAGCCGGCAACATCTTCACCGCACCGCGCGCCAGTCCCTCAACATTAGTAAACTCCGTCATCACCAAATCCGGATTGCTATACTTGCAAACCATATGCCTAAAAGTGGCATCAGTCACTCCATCCATCGGCGACAACCCCACAATCGGTTTCTTCAATCTATCCCAAAATCCCCGTACCAACATGTAAATTTCAATTAATTTCTCGGCGGCCATAGTAACACAAAAAACTCCTGCCGCCCACTATTGTAATGAGGTAACCAGGCCAGTAAAAACATTTCTCAAAATCCACCCCTCAGCCCTCATCTTCTCTCATTTTCGGACAATGTAAACTAGAACAAATAAAGTCCGACCTCAAGTGAAACTTCTTCCCGACTAGTCAAAAATTGATTACACTTGAGATAAATTTTTAACCTCAGATTCATGGTAATCGCCACGCTCAAAGAAATCAAAGACCAGGAAAACCGGGTCGGCCTCACCCCAGCCGGAGTGAAGGAATTAGTAGCCGAAGGCTTTCAAGTCATCGTCCAAGAAACTGCCGGATTAGGAAGTGGATTTTCCGATACAGAATACAGCGAAGCCGGAGCCACCATGATGAGAGACCCCGAAGACATCGTCAAAGCAGCAGATATTTTGGTCAAGGTAAAAGAACCGATTCCCGCTGAATACAACCTCCTCGAACAATTTGAAGGCAAAACTCTCTTTACCTACCTCCACCTCTCCGGAGTAGACAAGAGGTTGACCAAAGTCCTCGCCAACAACAACATCACTGCCATTGCCTACGAAACCCTCGAAGACGAAAAAGGCCAACTCCCACTCTTAGCACCAATGAGTGAAGTCGCCGGTGTCCTCGCCGTCCAATACGGAGCCGAATACCTCCAAAAGAAATACCACGGCCGCGGAGTAACCCTTGGTAATATCTCCGGTATCGACAGTGCCATGGTGGTCATCGTCGGTGGGGGATTTGTCGGAGCCACAGCAGCCAAGACCGCAGCCGGCATGGGCTCACGCGTAAAACTCTTCGACATCAACCCCGAAAAAGTCGCCGAACTAAACAAAGAAATCAAAGAATATCTCGGACCAAATCTCGCCCAAAATTTCGAAGCAGTCCTCTCAACACCTGAAACCTTCAACGCCGCTCTCAAAGAAGCAAATCTCCTCATCGGGGCTGTATTGGTAGCCGGTACCAAAGCACCAACCGTAGTCAATGAACAACAAATCAAATCGATGAAAGACGGATCAGTAGTGGTTGACGTCTCCATCGATCAAGGTGGTTGCATCTGGGGAGCAAGAGCGACCAGCCACACCGAACCGATCTATGAACTCTACGGCAAAATCTACTGCTGCGTTACTAACATGCCCGGACAAGTAAGCCGCCAATCAACATTTGCTCTCACCAATCGCACTCTCCCTTACCTCAAAGAAATAGCCAAAAACGGCGCCGAAGCCGAAATCAAAAAATCCCTCTCCTCCGATGGCCGCTTCGCCCGTGGACTAAACACCTACAACGGCTACATCACTTACGAAAGCGTAGCCAAAGACCTCGGCATGACCGACCAATACAAAGACGTCTCAGAGCTTTTCTCCTCTTAAGCTTCCTATGCAAGGCGAGTAATTTATGGTATAATACCTTAATTAAATCAATTAAGGTATTTTGCCGTGCCCTTAAACGCAAGATCACAACCAGAACATGCGGACGAAACTCCCAAAGAGCTCCAGGCTGTACAAAATCTCCTCGCCCAATATTTTGACCCCGAGCAGCAGCTGGCAGGACGATTTTCCACTTTTCTTGATTTTTTAGAAGATCCTACTCAGGGCGTACTGCCCCTACTGACACAATTAGAAGATCTCAATGATCCAAAATACCGCTTCCAACAAACCAAAAAGCAATCCAAACTCGACCAGCTCTCTTCCAAAACCGGGGTGGTACTTCATCAGAGTGATCTCCCTTCCTTCAGCGATCAACTCCTAGAGATAGCCAGTTCAGACAATCCACAGTCTTATTTACAGCTAAAGGGAGTAGCCGATTTTGAAGGGGAAATCGCACCACAACCCAACCAACCAGCGGCCCCCAAAATCCCTCCCACCCCCCAAATCCCCCTCGGCCGCGCCTCCACCCGTGAGCAAATACATACCCTCACCCGCCGCCCCCTCTCCCCGGCCACCGACCCCCTCATCAGGTGCTATCGCCACGGGCGGCCCCACCCCGGCCAAAAACTAGAATTCCACCTCCAAGGCGGCCCCACAACCAAGCTAAACTTCCAAACCCTCGATGCCGCCCTCAAAGACTGCGAAACCCCCTCAGCAAAATCCGCCCTCTCAGACCTCATCGACCATCTCGCTCCCGCCAACCTCACTCCCGAAAACCGCGAACAAATCTACCAAAAACTCCTCTCCTATTCCCAAAAGATCCACTTCCTCACCAAAATCAAAGAAAACCTCAATTTTCTCTCCCGCCGACTCATCGGCCCTGAAGCCTTCGACAACCTCATCCATTTCCTCGAAAAAATCCAACAAGCCCTCGCCTACAAAGCCGGCACCTACAAAGGCAAACAACTCTCTCAATACTCACAGTCAGATCTGGAAACCGAAATCGTCAAACTAGAAACCGAAAACAATCCCCGCAATACTAAAACCCTCAAGACCCTCAAATCCCTCGCCGTGGACTTCAAGACCATCCGCGAAACCGGCCGCCTCCGCGACCCCAACCTCACCGGCCTCATCCTCTCCCGCCTCAGCACCGAAAGACAACTCTACCTCAACGATGTCGGCTGGAATACTCTCAACAAAGAATCAGCCAATCTCCTCCTCTGGAATCTCCAAGTTCACATCCTCACCCAATCACATCCCAATCAACTTCAAAAGCTCAATCCCACCAGCCTCCTCCAAACTTGGCCCAGTGAAATCCACACCCGTCTCGCG
>CAYMGN010000048.1:0-10020 GCA_964389995.1 uncultured Candidatus Peribacteria bacterium
GAGCATATTGATTTTTTGCCCTTCTTCCTTCAGGCTCGTGAGATCCACCTCCAGATGCTTTCCCGCAAAACTCTCACTACCAAACTCCATATTATCCTTCAGCTCAAAACTACTCTGGCCAGCAAGAAATTCCTCCGGAAACTCCACTGTTTTTGCGTCCACCCACTGGATTTCTTCTCCCTCTTGCGGTTTTTTGCCACTCTTTTCCATCTTTTTAGCAAAACCGCGAGCGCTTTTTTCCACCATCTTCATCATCCCCAAACCGGCAGGAAAATACTGCACCATCAAGCCCTCCATCGACTCGCGAAACTTCTTGTAAGGACCGGGCAACCCCAAAGCCGCCAACAAAAATCGCCCCATCAAATCCACGCCTTCCCCCTTAGCCAAACGCATAATCGTCTGCTCCTTGTTCTCCCCATCTTTTTTATAGAGAAAAACCACCGTATCAATCAAAGGATCGGCCGCCATCTCCTCCGCAATTTTAGCAATCGCCGCCTCTTCTTTCGCCTGCTCAGCCTTGGCCTTTTCCGTTTTGAAAAACTCCTGATATAGCTCCTGCTTGCCTAAAGTAAGCTTAGGATCACCTTCTTCTGTGAAAGAAATCGAATAAGTGGCCTGAGGATTAGCAGCAAAGAACTTTTCTAGATTGGGATCTTCTTGTAAACGCACCATCGCCGCCGCCGCAAAAAACTGTGCAAAACGATCAACCATCGCCTCACCAGTGAGATTTGGCGACTCCATCGCCTCTCGCACTATCTTTAGTACAGCACTATTTTCATGCAATTTCTTACTCTCAAAATGCTTCGTTAGCGCCTGTTTTATCTTCGGTAGCTCATCTCTCAATCCGGATCCCGCAGTCAAAGGACCTAGCACCAATCCTTGAAACTCCAAACCATTCAAAAAATTCAGTAAACGCTCATCATTGTCACCCTCACCGATTTTTTCACGCAATTTAGCGAGGTCTAGTTTAGCCATTTGTTCAGTAAATTTTGACGCCGCAATCGTCTCCCTCCGCTCTCGATTTGCTCGAGCAATCCGCTCTTTTTCAGCAGCAATCTTTTGAGCTTCGGGCAGAGGCGGCCCAACAAAATCAGCACCCGTGCCATCCGGCCCGCCATCCAAAAAAATCAAAAATTTCTCCTTAAATAACATCGAGCGTCATTAAATATATCTCAATATTATAGCAAAAAACGCCTACAATGAAAAGCTAAAGCAGAGCTTCGAAGCGAGATTTATCGTCGTAGGGTCCGATCACCGCTAGTTTCATCTTGGAGTCATCGATCACGTCTTTAGCCACTCTTTCGACATCGCCGAGAGTTACTTTTTCGACCATCTTGAGGATTTCTTCGGGAGAACGAGCTTCGCCGTGGAGTAATTCGTATTTAGAAAGCAAGTGGGCAAATTCTTCTGAATCTTCCAAACCGAGGACCATTTTGCCCTTGAGGTAGGCCTTGGCCTTTTTTAATTCCGCTTCGGAAATCTTTTCGTCACGGATCTTATGATATTGCTCGATGATACCACTGATCGCTTCATCAATACGCTTGAGATCAACTCCTGCATTGGTCACAATCGTCCCACCATCGATATAATTGTCAGTACTGGTATGGATGTAATAAGCCAAACCTTTGGCCTCACGCACTCCGAGAAACATCCGACTACTCATGTTGCCTCCAAGCATCACCGCTAGCAATTTCATCGCCCAGTGGTCAGCACTACGCTCCGGATAACCGGGAAAACCAACAGCAATATGTGCCTGCTCCGTCTTTTTTTCTTTCAAATAAACTCGTCCCCCATCCTTTTGCTCCAGAGCTTTAAACTTATAAGCCTTTTCGCCCTGCATCTTGCCAAAATAGTCATTGATCATATCGGTCACTTCCTTGTGCTCGATATTACCAACCACCGCAATTACCGTATTGTCCGGCGTGTAGAGCTTGTTTTTGTATTCCACGAAGTCCTCGTGATTGACAGACTTGATTAACTCCTTAGTCCCGATTTGATCCCAACCGAGAGGCTGATCACCAAAAACGAGATTTTCAAAATGCCAACCGATCTGATACATCGGTGTATCCTGATACATGTTGTATTCTTCTAAAATCACTCCTCTTTCCTTCTCGATTTCCTCTTGTTTAAACTTGGCATTTACCATCATATCCGAGAGTACATTGATCGCGATCTTGATGTTTTCGCCGCCGACCTTTACATAATAGCCCGCATATTCCTTGCCGGTAAAAGCATTAAACTCTCCACCGACGGAATCAATCGCTTCAGAAACTGCCTTGGTATCCACAAAACGCTCACCCCCCTTAAAAAACATGTGTTCCAAAAAGTGGGAAATCCCCCGAATCTCCTGGTGCTCATAACGACTCCCCGCTCCTACCAACACTAATACCGTTACTGACTTAGTGGCAGGTAATTTTTCCGTGAGGATCCTCAAACCGTTTTGTAGGGTAGTTTTTCTAAACATAACGCAAAAATGCTACCATTTCCGCCAAAAAAAGCAAGCCTTCTAAAGTTATTCTAAAAATATTAACATTTCCCCTCAAACTTGCTACATTATAAACATGAGGACTTATAGACCAAAAGAATTAAAGAATAAGAGTACAATCCTGACTATTGCCAGTGCTTTTATTGCTTTAATGTTGGTCCTCAAACTTTTTCAATTACAGGTCTTGGCCCACGACTACTATCAAGATATTGCCAGTCGTGAACAATATGGCATCATCGAGCTTCCAGCGCAGCGGGGAGAGATTTTTATCACTGACTATCATTCCGGAGAAGAATTTTTGATCGCTACCAATACCACTCTCAATATGCTCTACGCCGATCCTTTCCTCGTGGATGATCCGGTAGACGTCGGCGAAAAATTGGCCCCTCTACTTTTTGATCTGGAAACAGAACGCGAAAAAGATAATGAAAGAATTAAACAGCAAGAAAAAGAATTGCCACCGGATTTGACCGAAGAAGAAATCGAAAAATTACTGGCCCCCAAAAGCGACGAAGAATTAGAATCTCTGCACAAACAAAACCTCATCGACACTCTTTCAGCCAAACAAAGATCAGAAATCCTCCTTGTGAACGAAATCGACAAAAACCGCGGTAAAGCGATCCAAGCTCTCGGACTACCGGGAGTAAAAGTAGTGAACAATCAAGTCTATGCCTACCCACCGGAAATCACCAACCCCGGCGCCATCGCCAATCAACTGGCCGACTACATCGACATCCCTGCCAGCAGACTCCAAACCATCCTCCTCGGCAACAATCGCTACAGCATCATTGCCAAAAAATTAGACCCTCAGGTCTCCGATGAGATTTCTAAATTTAAAACCAAAGAAGCCGAAGAATTTCGTGGTATCGGTCTCAATCCCGAGTACTTCCGCTTTTATCCCGAGGGCACTCTCGCCTCCAACATCCTCGGATTTACCAATAAAGACAACGACGGCCAATATGGCATTGAGAAGTCATTTAACGTCGATCTCAAAGGACAACCCGGTAAATTTCAAACCAAAAAGGACTCCGTCGGACGCCAAATCACCGTCGGTGAAAGTATCATCGAGCCGGCAGTCAACGGCGACGACATCATCCTCACCATCGATCGTTCCGTCCAACTCACTGTCGAACAAATCCTCGCCGATGCTGTCACTCGCTACTGGGCCGACAGTGGCCAAATAATAGTAATGGACCCAAAGACTGGCGCCATCATCGCTCTCGCCAACTACCCTACCTTTGATCCCAATAATTTCGGCGATGTCTTCGAATTAGAAGAATTTAACATCGTCCCGGAAGATATGCCTAATCTAAAACCGGCTACCAATCCGGGAGAATACAACTTCATGGTCAATGAACGCACCGGAGAGCAATTTAAAGTCTTTGAGAGGAAGCAAGAAGACGGCAGCATCAAATTTTTCCGCTACAAAAACTATGTCGGGCCGGAGGTCTATCATAATAAAGCGGTTTCCTTTCCATACGAACCGGGATCAGTTTTTAAATCAGTCGCCATGGCTATCGGCATCGACGCTGACGAAGTCACCCCTAACACCACTTACAACGACACCGGCCCCATTAAAGTAGACTGGAATCCCTACACCGAAAGATACGACTTTGAGATCAAGAACTCAGACCGCTATATGGGCCTCGTAGACATGACGACAGTGCTTGCGGAGTCTCTCAACACCGGGATGACCTTCATCGCTCAAAAAATGGGTCCCAATCTCTTTTACAGCTATCTAGAAAAATTTGGCTTCCTCGAAAAAACCAATATCGAGTTTAATGATGAAAGTCCCGGAAAAGTACAATATTGGGAAGACTGGAGTGAATCAGAATTAGCCACTCACTCCTTTGGACAGGGTATCTCCGTCAATATGATCCAAATGGCCAATGCCTACAGCGTCCTCGCCAACGGCGGCATCCTCATGCAACCACACATCGTCAAAGAAGTGCGCCATGACGACGGCACAGTAACCCAAACCGAACCTCGAGAAATCCGTCGCGTAATCTCCGAAGAAACTTCTACCAAAATGACCGCCATGCTCACCTACTCCACCGAAAAAGGAGTGGCCAATGAAGCCCAAGTAGAGGACCATCTCGTCGCCGGTAAAACCGGAACTTCTCAAACCTACCGCTACGGACGTGCCCTCAGCGGCGTCGGCACCACCATCGCCAGCTTTGCCGGCTACGGACCGGTCAATGATCCACAATTTGTCGTCCTCGTAAAACTAGACAAACCAAAATCAAACCAGTGGGGTTCCAAGACTGCCGCCCCGACATTCCGCCGCGTCGCAAACTATCTGTACGAGTACTACAACATCCCCCCAGATAAATAAATCATTAAAAATCTCTAACCACATCACCATGCCAGAACTAAAATTTGGTCGCACCTATCGTTATAGCGAACTCAGACGCACCCTCGAAGGCTCACCAACAAAATACTACGGTCTCCCCGATCAAAAAACGCTCGAAAAAAAGGCTAAAAGCCCGGGAACAAAACTAAAACTACCGGACGGTACCTGGGTCAAAATTATCCTCAGAAGAGATGACGTAGACGACAACCGCGATCAATACGTTGTCACCAAGGTCTAGATCATTGACAGACAAAAAATAAAGAAAACGAGTGGCCACAATCACACCTCCAATCTGTGGCCACTTTTTTGATTTTGAAATTGTTTCATCACTTATCCCTGGGCGAGATGCAAGTCACCATGTAATTTCAAAGCGGTCAACCAATTAAAGTTACCGTTCTGAATCACAATATATGGCCTTGCACGCGGACCTCCCGGTAAACAGAAGGTACTGTCCAAACCCAGTGGTTCCAAATCCAACACTAGACGGTAAATGCGCTCGCTATCAAACGATTCCATATCCACTGCGAGCAAAAAATGATCAGCGCAATGCCAATCAAGATAACTCACCTGAAAAATCTTCATTCTCTGTAAAAAAGCAAAAAAAGTAATCCTCAATGGCGGAAAAAATCCGGCTTCAAACCATCGAAAAAAACGATCGGGAAACCTCTCGGCATCACCGACAAAACAGGTTCTAAAATCAAGCAATTTCTCATCAAAGCCATGGGAACCGAAAAGGTCCCGCAAGTGATGAGACAGTATCAAATCGGTTGTTTGCATGTGCCTGCTCCTTTTTGCTTGGAAATGTTAGGGAGGAATTTGGGGATGAACTTTCAAAGATCCAGCAAAAGATACGACAAGACCGAGATTTCCGCAAGAGATTTTCCGGCCGCTCCCCCTCCGAAGCGGCCAGCTTAACCTGATCTAAAAGAGCACTTCTTCACCATAATCGACATAACCATCTTCAAGTTCTAATTCCACACGATTCACTTCCGTCAAATCATCCCAATCATTGGCGGTCACTGCCCCTTGAGAGACTGTGTAAAAGAGATCTTTGATGTAGAGGATACGATCGATGTCAAAAGGTCCATACCAATAGTATCCAGCCTTATCCGCCACTTCAGACTCGTCATATTGGGTGTATTGAGCACGCAATTGGAATCCATCCTCCACGCTCACGTCATAGACAAAGGCACCTTGAAAGACGATGTCTCCATAGGCATTGGCCGGTTGGTCATCACCTTCTGGTAGCTCAGCAATAGTGGCCGGGAAAGCCATAATCCCCTTAGCCTTATCAAAAAGGAAAGCTTTATGATCGTAAGAAAGCGGGCTGGAGCTACCACGATCTCCGAGGAATTCTACATGCAATTGAGTTGGATTAGTGACATCAGTGACATCAAACATCGCCATCTTCAGACCTTGATACCAGGCAAAATCGAGATCACGTGCGGCTGTTTCCACTTCACTCGCTTCTTCGGTATCGAGACCAAAACCAATCACGTGATTGTCATCGTAGACATGGAGATAATCGCTGTAACCAGGGATTTTGAGCTGACCGAGGATTTCCGGATTACTGGGATCATCCATATCGATCACAAAGAAAGGATCCACTTTTTTGAAGGTCACCATGTAGAGGCGATCACCGGCAAAACGAGTAGAATAAATCCTTTCACCGGGAGCGATTCCTTCGATTTCCCCAACTTGTTCTAGATTGCCGTTGAGCACATAGACATTATTGGTAGAAGGATTGGCATCATCCCAGATATTGCCCTTGGTAGTGGCAATACGGAAATTACCTTGATACTCATCCATTGAGAATTGATTGAGAATACTACCTGGGACTTCGCCCTTACCTTGGTAAGCAAGAGTGTCGTCTAAATTAAATTTGTGCACAATTGTACGCTCATCATAATTGCTGTAGTCCTCCCAGAAAAACAAGTATTGATTTCCCGGTTCAGCTAGATAGAGATTGTCTCTAGAAGCATAGACATTGCCAGAAGCACCCAAGATCGTAGTCTTATCCAAATCAGTGTCAGCGGCCGAAATATCAATACCGACTACAGAAAGATAACTAGTACTTTGGACACCGGGAGCATGTTTGATTTGATCACAGTCAGCAACTGGACGTACTTTTTCGTCAGCACTGTCAAAGTAAACCGGAGTCAAACTGTCTACTTCTTCATAGTCCCAGTAGGAACGATAGGTATTGAAGACCAAGTAAACTTCATCATCGATCTTACGAGAAGAAGTGTAGTAACCTTCAAAATTCATGTTTCTGGTCAAACTTGGAGACTCTGGATTGCTGATATCAAAGAGATAAACACCTACCTTACCACCATTGAAGTTGTAAGGAAGGCTAGTGGCTTCAGCAGCCAATGGCATTGGATAAATCCCACCGTAGTAAGAATTACCGATCACCACCATCTGATCACCGTCTACATATAATTGCGTTGGTACGAAATTTTCATCGTCGTCAAATTCCAAACGAGCAACCTCAGCCATATTGGCAGCAGGATAAGCCTCAACAATACTGACAGTCGCTTGATTGACTTTGTAGATGTATTTACCGTCCGTCTTGACGATATCAGCTTCATCAACACCTTCAACTTGGATGTTGGTTTCAGAGTACTCACCGTCATCATTACGAGCAGCGCCAGTGCTCTCCTCAGCAACATCGGCAGTATTTGTAACAGCAGGAGCAGCAGCGTCGTCGTATTTCGCGCCACCACCGAGACCGACAGCTCTTAATTGATCTTCGATAAAGTACTCTTCCAAAGCGGTACAAGAACTAAAAGTGGTCAATTCATGACCGATTTTTTCTTCTAGTCTGTTTGCTTTGAGATTTTCAAAATTATTGGAAACTTTGTACTCGATATCGGCATCGACACGCCAAACGATTTCGGACATTTCACCACGAGTCAAAAGATGCCCAAAATCAGTAAAGTCATTGGGAATCGCTTTTTCCTTTTCTAGAGCGGTAACGAATTCGTCAAACCAAAGCTCATTGTCTACATCCACGCCTTCAAGCTCCAACGTATTGGAAACGATCTTACTGGCCTCGGCAAAATTGATGGTATTACCCGGCTTAAAAAGACCATCGGGATAACCTTCGACAATACCTAAATCAGTCGCCTTACACACATAAGGAGCAAACCATTCTGAAGCAACGTCGGGATAACAATTGGCACCGGACTCTTCAATCCCCGCTACTTCCATGAGGATTTTGAGGAATTCCGCACGATTGATTTCGCGTTCAGCACCAAAGGTACCGTCTTGATAACCTTCTACCACTGCGTTTTTGTAGAGGTAGTTGATCGCGGCCAAATTGCCATTTTCATAGTCAAGATCGCTAAACTTTTGTCTAGCATCGAGATCCTGAGCCATCGCCACATTACTAAATACAAGCACCGAGCCTAAACTGGTCAAAGCCAGCCCTCGGAGAAATTTAAAAGACTTCATATCTTTTGGTTAGGAAACATAATATTGGGATTTAACTTAAAGTATTCATCCCCCCATTAATATTAAACGAAAAAGTCACCAAAAAGTTACTATTCCGTCAAGCTCAATTGTCCGAAGCTGTAAATCAAGCCGTTTTCTAGTTGGCGGCTAAATTCAGAATAGTGATCGAGATTTTCCAATCCCACATCCTCCGGTTCCGCTGCCAACAAGGCTCCTAAATCAATATAAGTCCTCCCATAAAAATAATCAGTCTCAGCTAATTCTAAACGATAAAAAAGTCACCAAAAAGTTACTATTCCGTCAAGCTCAATTGTCCGAAGCTGTAAATCAAGCCGTTTTCTAGTTGGCGGCTAAATTCAGAATAGTGATCGAGATTTTCCAATCCCACATCCTCCGGTTCCGCTGCCAACAAGGCTCCTAAATCAATATAAGTCCTCCCATAAAAATAATCAGTCTCAGCTAATTCTAAACGATAAAGTTGTTTAAAATTACTATCCTCTACTTTCGTTTTACTCCAATAAAAATTGTGATCAGAGCTATAGAAACGATCAGGAAAATCTAAAATTGCAGTGATACTTTGATATTTCTCTTCGACAAACAGATCGACAGCCGCATCAAACTGAGCGAGAAAAGATTCTCCCTCTGATAAGTCATCATTGGACAATTCCCAGAAAAACACACCCTTACCACGATCAACACCTTCAGTGCCATAAGAAGCCAGAGCCATCGGTTGAGAGAACAGAAAATCTAAATCCACATCAGGCTGCGATTGCCCCCCAAACAAATCCGGCATCAATTGAGCAATAACCGGCTGCATCACGGGGAGTTCAACCAAGAGCGTCAAATCATTGACCGGGATTTTTTGGTAGAGGCCCACCTGACGGTCAAAATCCAAACCAAGACCAGATAAATCCTGATAGGAATGTACCTCCAGAGAACTAGGTGTCACACCCAATTGGATATAAACCTCTCCTTGATCAACAGTAAGTGCTTCCGGTTCAGATTGATAACCGACAAATTGATCATAGACCTCATCCATTAAAAATTGGAAATAACTGGCTCCCAATTCCGGAGAAAGATAAAGATAAGCAATTTTTTCATCGGGTGCAGAGGCGACGATTTCCTTGTCATTCAAGCTAAAACCGTCGTAAGCCAGTAGACTATCGAGTGATTTTTGCATTGACCCACGGCTATTACTAATCACAAAAATATCTCCCAAACGATAAGCAAAGAAATCGTCGTACTCTTCAATCCAGTACTCTACTTCATTTTCAAAATAATGATTTAGATCCGGTTGCATTTGAGTAATCACGGCGTCAAAAGAAACACGAATCGGGATATAGTCGTCAAATTGAGCGATAATATAGAAATTTTCTTCATCAAGATTCGCTCCTACAATCATCTTCCAGGGAGACTTGAGAGCGGGGGCAATTTTATTTTCGTAATTTAAACTTTCGTCAAAACCAGCGGTCAAAAATTCGTTATAGATCATCTCAAAATCAAAATCAGACACAAACTGATCACTCAAAATATTATCCATAAAGGATTCCAAATTTGCCCTCTGCTCATCACTCGTTGCGTCCAAAGCCATCACTATATCAATATCATCAGGCACTGCAGCTTCCGATGGCACATTGATCATCCCCAGGTCTAGATCATCAAACTTGGCAGTAGAGACATCCTCCGGTTTTTCTTGTAAACGCCAAATTATCTCTGCCATTTGACC
>CAYMGN010000049.1:0-2528 GCA_964389995.1 uncultured Candidatus Peribacteria bacterium
GTGCAAACGCGCCTGAAAAAATATTACAAAACTGAAAGTGATGTGCTCTACCCCCCGGTGGACATTGATAGATTTAAGGTGAGTAAAAAACATGATGATTTTTTTCTTATTGTTTCTACTCTAACTCAATACAAGAAAATTGATTTGGCGATTTCGCTTTTTAATAAAATTGGGCGGAAGCTAGTGATTATTGGTGAGGGGCCTTCGAGGAAGTATCTGCAGGAAATAGCCGGTGATAATATTGAGTTTTTGGGCTTTCAAGAAGATGAAGTGGTGGATGAATACTTGAGTAAATGTCGAGCATTAATTTTTCCGGGAGAAGATGATTTTGGCATTGTTCCGATCGAAGCGATGGCTTGTGGAAAACCGGTTTTAGCCTTTGGTAAAGGAGGTGCTTTGGAAACGATTGAGCCGGGCAAGACTGGGGAGTTTTTTTATGAAGAGACAGTAGCATCCATGGAGGATGGGCTGGGGCGGCTCTTGCATAACGAGAAATTCTATAAAGGGGTGGATATGAGAGAACAGGCAGAAAAATTTGGGCGCCAAAACTTCGAAAAGAAACTAAAAAGGAAAATTAAGCAATTGATGAAGGAAGATGAGCATGCTAAATTGTGACTATGAAAAACTTATCTCTGTATAGAAAGTATCGTCCAAGTAATTTTGATAACCTTGTCGGCCAGGAACACGTGCGTACAACTTTGGTCAATGCTTTAAAGGCTGGATCTATTGCTCATGCCTATCTTTTTTCAGGTCCGCGGGGGACAGGAAAAACGTCAACTGCGAGATTGATAGCCAAGTCGCTTAACTGTAGCAATAAAAAAGAGGGCTTTGAGCCCTGTGATCAATGTGAGTTTTGTAATGATATCAATAGTGGACGCTTGATTGATCTAGTGGAAATTGATGCGGCCTCTAATCGTGGTATCGATGAGATTAGGGCTTTGAAAGAAAAGATACAGTTTGCGCCGACCAGAGCGGAGCACAAAGTTTATATCATCGATGAAGTACATATGCTGACTAAAGAGGCTTTTAATGCATTACTCAAGACCTTAGAAGAGCCGCCAAGTCATGCTATTTTTATTCTGGCGACTACGGAAGTGCATAAAATCCCCGATACAATTATTTCGCGTTGTCAGCGGTTTGACTTTAGGCGGATTGCAAATGATCACCTGGTAGAGCGGCTCAGTACGATTGCAGAAGCTGAAAAAATCGATGTTGAAGAGGGAGCTTTGGAAATGATTAGCAAATATGCTGCCGGTGGAATGCGTGATGCTATTAGCCTCTTTGAACAGTTGATATCCGATAAAAAGGTGACGAAGGATCAAGTTTTTTCAGTACTAGGTGTGAGTGATTTAGGCCTGATTAATGATCTTTTTATTTCTTTGCTCAAGAATGAAACTACAAAGGCTTTGGAAGTTGTCAATCAGCTCTATAAAAAAGGGGCGGATATGCAACAATTTGCTCAGGAATTTATCGAATTTTTGCGTGAAAAAATGTTGAATGCAGTCTCGAAGAAGGATATTTCCGGAGCGGAAAAAGTGATCAAACTTATTGATTTATTTAAAGATGCAGCTCAAAACCCTGATGCTCAAATCCCCCAATTGCCTCTTGAAATGGCAATCGTAAATGTGAGTCTGTCGTTTGCGAGTAACTCAGTAAGGCAGACTGCAAATACAAGTAGTAAAACTAGCAGTAAAAGCAGTAATAAAGTTACTCCCCCACCGGTAAAACAAACTTCGCCCAAAGAAGAAGAAAGAAAAAGTGAGCCAGTAAAAGTACAAAAGCCCGCTGGAAGCGTTGCCGAAGCTTGGTCGCAGATTGTCGCACAAATTAAGCCTGCGTCATTGGCACGTTCTTTAAAAAATGCAAAACTAAATATGGTCTCGGATGACAATCTGGAATTGATTTTTGGTTCTAATTTTCACATGGATCAAGCGCTAAATGCCGAGTCTCAAGCTCAGGTGGAAAAACTACTACAGGAAAGCACTGGAAAAAGTATTAAAATTAAGGGAAAAGTAGCCGAGCATATCGCTAGCTCCGACGAGGTCAATGCCAGTAATAGAGCCCATAAAAAAATTAGCGTAACTACTCCCAAAGCGGCACCTGCTCCGGAGCAAAAACCGGAAAAGAAAGAAAGCGGCAATCAACTATCAACTGCATTAGATGTTTTTGGTGGTGAAGTGATGGACTAGCAAGAATTAGAGAAGTTTTTTCATTTGTTCCTCATCGATTATTTCAACATCCAAATTTTTTGCTTTGTCTAATTTTGAACCTGGGGACTCCCCTACCAGTAGATAATCCGTTTTTTTGCTGACTGAAGATTGTACTTTTGCTCCAGCTTTTTTGAGGAGTTCTTTTGCTTCTTCACGTGAAAGAGTGGGCAGTGTACCAGTGATAACAAAGCTTTTGCCTGCTAGATCGCTAGTGGTAGATGCCTGATCCGGAGGCTGTATTTTTATCCCCACTTCCGAGAGATTACTGAGGTATTGCTGATGCTTTTTGTCTTGAAACCATTGGTGGAGGATAGAGCC
>CAYMGN010000049.1:2538-8588 GCA_964389995.1 uncultured Candidatus Peribacteria bacterium
ACTGCTCGAGGGTGATTTCTTGCATAAATTTGGCAATTTGTTTGATATCAGTTGAGTCTGACATTTCTTGCTGTAAAAAAGCAGCTAAGTCTTCGCTGCTGGTTTCGCCCAAATAACGGATACCGAGAGCGTAGAGGAAGCGCGAGAGGGAGACGTTTTTTGCTTTTTCGATACTCTCAAGGAGATTATCCGCCCTTTTATCTTTAAACAATTCCAGGCCAAGGAGAGCTTCTCTTTCTAGTTTAAAAATATCACTAAATTCTTGGATTAAACCGGCATCAATAAGTTGGATTACTACTTTTGGGCCCATGCCATCGATATCAAAGCCTTTTTTGGATACGAAATGTTCGTAGGCTCCTTGTTCACGGGCGTAGCAATCAGGGTTGGTGCAGCGATGGGCAGACTCTCCTTCTTCTCTTACTACTTCTGCATCACAAACCGGGCATGACTGGGGAAATTTGATATTTTTTTCTTTACCGGTGCGAAGATCTTTGATGACCTCAACTACCTCAGGGATTATATCTCCGGCTTTCTGGATGATCACCGTATCTCCTATTTTGATATCTTTTTTTTCGATTTCATCTTGATTGTGGAGTGTGGCTCGGGCGACTGTAGTCCCGGCAACCTGGGTAGGCGTCAAAACTGCAACAGGAGTGATAGCACCAGTGCGACCGACTTGAAAGATCACGTCCTCAAGTTTAGTACTGACTTGCTCAGCGGGAAACTTATAAGCAATAGCATAACGTGGACTTTTGGCGGTGTAACCGAGCTTCTTTTGTTGCGAGAAGCTATCGACTTTAATAACAATGCCGTCAATCTCATAGGGTAGTTTTTCGCGTTTGTGGTGCCAGCTTTCGCAAAAACTGATCACTGATTCAATATCGTCAAACTTTTTAAACTGATCGCAGACTTTGAGCCCCAGTTCTTTGAGTTTTTCGAGACTTTGAGACTGACTAGCTATTTCTTTGAGGCTGTTTTTGTCGATATGGTAAAAAAACATGTCTAAATTGCGCTCGGCGGCAACTTGAGGATCTAGCTGGCGTACAGTTCCAGCAGCGACATTGCGTGGATTGGCGTATTGTTCCAGTCCTTGTTGTGCTTGTTTGGCATTCATTTTGTTAAAACTTTCCTTGGACATAAAAACTTCGCCGGAGGCTTCTAGATCAACCGGCTCGTTAAGGCTGAGGGGTAGCGTTTTGATGGTTTTGACTGTGTGCGTTACCTGTTCTCCTTCTTTGCCATTTCCGCGGGTAATTGCTCTTTTGAGAATCCCTTTTTCATATTGTACGGTGATATTGAGCCCGTCTATTTTTAATTCGCAGGTATATTTAGGATCCTCGGAAAGAATTTTCTTTACTCTTTGGTCCCATTCGCGTAAGTCTTCGGAATTAAAGGCGTCGGCAAGGCTGTATTTTGGAGTTTTGTGCTTTACCTTAGGAAATTTTCCGGAAAGAGCGCTACCAACTCTTTGTGTGGGTGAATCAGGAGTGATTAATGTTGGAAATTGAGTTTCTAATTGTATCAATTCACGTTTGAGAGAATCTCTTACCGATTCCTTTACCTCTTCTTTATCGAGGACGAAATACTGGTAATTAAGATCTTTGATCTTTTGTTTGAGCTTAGTGATCCTCTCTTGGGCTTCGTTTTTATTCATGCTTTGAGTTTAGCAATTTTTCTTGCTATAATTAAGCGAAATTAAACTAGGTAAATATGCCTGGCCTCAATCCTGAAGAAAAACAGCAAAAATCGGTATTTGGAGATGAGCAGACTCAAGAAATGCTCAATAAGCCGGTCGCAGATACCGCAGGTAAGGACGTCCTTAACCAAGAATTTTTGGATTTGCTTGTGAAACTGATAGAAGAAAAGCAAATCGATCTTTACAAACCCTCTACACTATTAAATCAAGGGCATTATGACACTCTCAGTGATGAAGCTAAGGGTAAGGCTGACTTTGAATGTGTGAATATGTTAGCGGCAATTAGAGAGATCTATGAGCTCTATAAAAATGGTTTTGTAGATAGCTATCAAATCAAAAATCAGGTCGAAAGATTGAGGCTGCAAAAAGAGAGAGCAGAAGAATTAGGCGGAGATATTTTTATCATTTAACGAATCACTATGGCCGATGCTACACAAACTACTCAAGACTCCAATATCATTGTAGTTGATAAAAACAAGAACGCTGAGCAGTATCTGCAAGAAGCGGAAAAGCTATACATCATCCCCAAACTGGTGCGTGAAAGTTTTCCTGATTTGATTAAGTTGGTCTACGAAACTGAGTCAATGGATACTGAGGAGCGAGAGTACTGGCTACAGATTATGCCGATAATGTCGCAACAGCAAATTGAGAAATTTAGAGGCATATTAGTGAATGAAAAAGAGCAATTAGAAAAGTTGGAAAAGGACTATGGCCCACGTGCAACTCCGGTGAAACCGATTGATGAGGTAGCCTTACAAGAAAAGATTAAGAAAATTAAAGAGGCTGAACACAAAGATCAACAAGCTGAGGCTAATGCTGAGGAGCAGCTCTTGGATCAGTTGGAAAATATGTAAGGTCTCTCTCTAGCTGGCAAAGTCAAAAGCATCTACTGATATCCCGTTGCTTTCAGCTCTTTGGACTTTTGGCGAAGTGTCGTCTGTACCAATCAACTTGGCGACAACGATCAACCTTTTGAGATTCGTGCCAATGGGTGTACAAGTAATCAGCGTCAGTTGATCACTTTCTGTTTGTTCAAGAACTCTGATATCGTCAGGCAGCACTACTTGGATGTCTTCTACCTCGTATATGTATTTCTTTTGGTTGTAGTAAACGACTATTCTGTCCTCGACCACGACATCGTGCAAGAGGGCAAATACGTCTTTGAAACGCCCGGGATCCCAGGGGAAGTAGGAGCTATGTCCAGTAATAACGATGTTGCCTTTTTGGCCTGGGAGGCTGGTTCCCGGATAATGAACCACACCGTCTTGGAGAGCGCCTTGGATGTCATTTTCGAGAGCAGCCCAGTCTCTTTTTATGAGATTTTCGCTACTGACGCGGACTATAGGGATGTTTTGGTCGATGCGAGGGATGATGATACGATTGTCGATTGGAGCAACGTCAATATGGAGATCGGGAACTGCTAGTTTTTTCTTTTTTTCTACCGTGGGCGAAAAAGTGAGACCGGATTGAGGAATGGTACTTTCTTGTTCGGCGCGAAGGATTCTTTCGCCATTGTCATTTTGAGATATTTCACCATCTTCGTGGAGAGGGAGGTTTTCGTCTTCTGCGAAACGATCTAGAGGGCTTTCTGCTCCATTACCGAAGAGTTTTGTGATTTCGTTTTTGGCGATTTTGTAGTAGGCGGACCAATTCATAGCCAAGAAGCCGATGATAAAAATAATGGCTATGACGAGGATTTGCTTGCCTGCGTCTTTGAGAACTCCGATAAAAGTCCTTTCTTCCTCGAAACGTGGTGTTTTCTTTTTCTTTGCTTGCTGGGGAGATGAATGTTCTGTTTCTACTTTATGATGATGAGGTTGATGATGGGGTTGGGCGTTTGAGGACTCGACATTTTCGTAGCCCGGATGCTGCTCATCAATGTGGAGATAGAGGACGTGCTCATCTCGGAAGGGATCTTTTTTGCGGAATTCTTCTAGATTCATCGGTAGCTAATGATATTTAATCTTAATATCATACAGGATTTAGCCGATTTTAGCAATTTGACTTGTGAGAAATCAAGGAATATTATGACTAATAGCTTTTAAGGAAAGTTATGCCACTGAAGGCCTACAAAAAATATTTTGATTTACCCTTGTTAATCAAGGAAATTAGAGATTATCTTGGGGACTTTAATGAGGAAAAAATATTAGAGGCTTTTGATTTTGCGGAAAAAGCGCATCAGGAACAAATGAGAAAAGACGGTACGACTCCTTATATCGCTCATCCAGTGGAAGTAATGAAGATCTTGGCCTCGATGAAGGCCGATGAGGATGTGCTAATTGCCGCTTTGTTGCATGATGTGCCGGAAGATACCGAGTATTCGTTAAAAGATGTAGAGAAGTGCTTTGGACCGAAAGTGGCTTTTTTAGTTGATGGTGTGACAAAATTGACTGATGTTTATAGACAGCAAGCTCTTTCGAAGCAGGGAAGGGCGATTGAATCACTAAAAAAATTATTTCTGCATGGGATCAAAGACCCAAGAGTGATTTTGATTAAGTTGGCTGATCGGCTCCACAATATGCGGACTTTGGAGCATGTGAAAGAAAATAGGCGCGCGCAAATAGCGAATGAGACTTTAGAAATCTATGTACCGACGGCATCTCTTTTGGGAGTACGCAAGATGAGGAGGGATTTAGAGGACCTCTGTTTTAAATATCTGCAGCCGGAAATTTATCAGGAATTGGTAAGTAAGATAGAAAATGAAATGTTAATTACCGAGGAGAAAACCAGAAAATTGATTACTAACATCGAGGAATCTTTGTCAGATCTAAAAGTCGATCTCAATTTTGAGATAAAGCCAGTAGGGATTTATCGCACTCACCTCAGTTTGAAAAAAAGTCATAAGAAGATTGAGAAATTTAACTTTGTTCCGACGGTAAAAATTTTAATGGATGATATACAAAGCTGTTATCAGGTTTTGGGGATGGTTCATTCAAGATATAAGCCGAAGGAACAGGCTTTTCATGATCATATTGCCAATCCGGAAGTAGATGGAAGGCAAGTTTTAAAGACTTCTGTATTTGGTGTAGATGGAGTTTTGACGAAGATATTGATAACAACTAAAAAGCTGGATTTAGAGTCTGAACTGGGGATTGCAGCGAAGATTTTTGTTAACTTCAATGAGGAGTTTGTGGATAAACGTTCGAAGCTCTTTAGTCAAATCGAAGAATTAGGGGGGCATGCTGATGATCAGAAATTTTTAAGTAGTTTGAAAAAGGATATACTGATAGATCGGATTGTGGTTTTTAACGATAGGGGTGAGACTTATGATTTGCCGAGTTGTGCGCGGATAATTGATTTTGCGTATGCCCAGAGTGATCAACTGGGGCATCATTCGATTGGAGCATATGTAAATGGTAGCTTTAAAGTAATTAGTGAAGGGCTCAAAACCGGTGATATGGTCGAAATTATTACGGACCAAAAGGTGAGTCCAAGCATCCGATGGCTGACATTTGCGCAGACGAAACATGCAAAAAGTAAGATCAAAAGCTATCTCAAGGATCGTAGTAAAGAAAAAAGAGTAAAAGAAGGGAAAAAGATTTTGCAGAAGGAATTGGACTTAGTGGGACTGGGCCACTATGGAGATTTGAATTTAAAGAGGGTGGTCAAAGATCTTTCAGATCAAGAAGGAGGCAAGTTTGAAAATTGGAATGAAATTTTTTTGGCTTTGGGAAATGGAGATCTAGAAGCAATAGAGGTTGTGAGACTTTTTCAAGAGAAGGCCCTAGAATTAAAGAAAAATGACGAGGAAAAGACGAGGCAGCTGATGTGGCTGAAAATAAAGGCAAAAAATCGCTTTGGTTTGATTGGAGACATTATGAGCTGTTTTTATAAGCATTCATTTGAAGTGATTGGAATAAGAGCAAATATTTCTGAATTTGATGAGGAATGTGCGATTTCTGTGCACTTTAGAGGTGAGGATCTAGAGACTGTATTGGAATTGATTTTGGAATTAGAAGAAATGCCTGACGTAATGTCGGTAAGCAGGGTTTTTGATAAAGCATTGCTTGTTAGTATGGGGCTTACCTTGAATACTATTTCCCTTTTCATACTGGTATTTTTGGGGCAAAAGGCGATTTTGGATATTATTTATTTCGGTATTGGTTATAGCAATAGACATGGGGCGATCTATTTTGGGATTTTGGCTTTGGCTTTTTTGAATGTTTTGCTCTATAAGAAGATCAAAGTGTATTATCCGAGTACTAGAAAAATGACCGCTCCCCTATTGTTCTTTAAGTGGTTGCCGGTTTGTTTGATTATATTTCTCTTTAGTGAGCTCTTGATCTATTTTGTAAAGCCGCTTTTTCTTTCTCTTCCAGGATAGCGTTGCGGTCTTCGAGAGCATGTTCTAAGT
>CAYMGN010000049.1:8598-9865 GCA_964389995.1 uncultured Candidatus Peribacteria bacterium
AAAATGTCTGCTAGTTAGAAAAGCGGAAATGAATAACATCGCCGTCTTTGACCACGTATTCTTTACCTTCCATGCGGAGGGCTCCTTTTTCTTTGGCTCCTTGGTATCCTTGATGGTTGACTAAGCTGTCCCAAGGCACGACTTCGGCTTTGATAAAGCCTTTTTCGAAATCCGTATGAATCTTACCGGCTGCTTGAGGGGCTGAGGAGTCTTTTTTGACTGTCCAGGCGCGGGTTTCTTTGGGGCCGGAGGTAAAAAAGGTGACGAGATCGAGAGTTTTGTAGGCGCTGCGGATGAGGGCATCTAAGCCTGATTCTGACAAACCAAGTGCTTCCATGTATTCTCGGGCTTCTTCTTCAGAAAAACCGGCAAGATCAGCTTCGATTTTAGCGGAGATGGGGATTAATCTTTCGTGATCTGTGAGACTGAGACTTTGGGCGAATTCTTGATGGTTAAAGCTGCCAAATTCGTCTTCGTGGAGGTTTACGATGTAGATATAAGGCTTCATAGTTAAAAGATGGAGATCTTTTAGTTGGAGATGGTGCTCGGGGTCCAGGTCGAGATCGGCTACCATGATTCCACTATTGAGACCCTCAAAAACTTTAGCAACCAGTTCTGCATATTGGACCTTTTCTTTTGCGCCTGACTTTGCTTCTGATTGAGCTTTAGAGTGTCTTTTTTCCACTGTTTGGAGGTCGGCCAGGAGCAGTTCTGATTCGATCACTTCACGGTCAAATTTGGGGTCTACGTTTCCGTGTACGTGAGTAATATCTTTATCATCAAAAGCACGGACGACATGGGCGATGGCGTCACATTGACGGATATTGGAAAGAAATTTATTGCCGAGCCCCTCACCTTCACTAGCCCCTTTTACCAAGCCAGCGATGTCTACAAACTCGATAGTGGTAGGGATTACTTTTTCGGAGCTAACTGTGCTTGCGAGCTGCTTTAGACGGCTGTCGGGGACTTCTACAACACCGACGTTGGGTTCGATAGTGCAGAAAGGATAATTTTGGGCATCTGCTGCCTTGGTCTTAGTGAGGGCGTTAAATAGAGTGGATTTACCGACATTGGGGAGACCGACGATACCAATTTTGAGAGACATAATTGTGGTTTAAGTGGCGAGATTCAGGATGGATTGCATTTCTGCAAGATATAACTGTCCTGGGGCAGTTTTTTGTACTTGATCTAGAGGGGTAAACATTAAATAATTTCCAAACAAATGTCCAGCTGACCTAGTGATTTGGCCGAGGGTACCCATGGCGAT
>CAYMGN010000050.1:0-9809 GCA_964389995.1 uncultured Candidatus Peribacteria bacterium
ACCTCCAAAAAAATAATCTCACTCTCCAAGACATTCTCCCCAAAGACCAAACCCTCTACCTCCGCGAAAAATCCAACATCGGTGCTGGAGGCGACCCTCTAGATGTTACTGATAATCTCCACTCCGACTATCATCAGCTAGTCTCTCTCCTCTCTGATCTCCTCGGTGCTCAACTCTTTGCCATAGACCTGATGGTCGACGATGAAAGCCTCGACATCCACCAAAGCTCGGCAAATCTCATTGAAATCAACGCTCCCTGTATGTGGTCCCACCACAGCTTTGCCCTCGGCCAAAAACGCAATGTCGCCCTCGCCATTCTCGATCAATATTTCCATCCCCAGTCTTACGATCCACAGAGCAAAAAGTACCTCCTTTAACTTGCTTTATTGTGAAAAGTATGTTATTATATATATTGCCTGTTTATGTTTCATACAGTAAATAGACATCAATTAGGCAACAAAGAAGCCCTGCTCTTGCAGGGCTTTTTTACTGTTCTCACTTTTCTAAAGAAGTTCCTCTTAGTTTAAAAGGCCACCACTCTCACAACTAAATAATTTGGAATCATAAGTTCTCAAACCGGTGATTCCTTCAACCAAACTTGTAGTATTGAAGGCCAATGAGTCTAACACTCCCTCGAGCATCTTCAGGGAGATCAATGCTCCAACTTCATTTTCTACCATCGTCAATTTGCTATTCGGTCCCAATTTTTGCAACCCTTGAGCTCCGGTTGTATTTGCTTTTACCACCGCAGAGATAAATTGTCCTTTTTCTTCACTTGTCATCTTCAAACCGGCAACCATTTTGGCCAAGTCGTTAGCACTTACAGCCTTGAGCACTTCGCGTCCACCATCTTCACCGGCTAGTACGAGCGCTTGATTATAGGCTAGGGCAGAAAAAATCTTCGCTAAATCCTCACTCCCTTCAAAGTAAGCCAATGCAGTACTAGGCTCCTCACCAGGATTAAAAGCGAGATATTCACCACAGCTAGTATCCGCCACCCGCGTCACCAAAGGTTGAAAAGTTAATCCGCTATTCCATGGAAACTGATAGGCCAATTCCTCACCCTCCACAGTTACGTACTTCATATAAGCACCATCCTCAATTTCTATATCATGATCATAACCAGCACCTAAGCTTTCTCTATCCACTTCTTCTGTTGGATCCTCATCATTATCCATAAAGATCTTACCTTGGTTGAGACTGCTATCACTATTTAGCATTACCACTAGCACGATCACAACCAGCAGGGCCGCACCACCGAGATAGTAGTATATGTTATTATTTTTCTTTTTAGCCATCATTTTTTGTTAAATTCCTTCCTCATACTATACCATTCTTAAGTCCAAAATTCAAGTTATTGACCTTTCCAACCTTATACTTTTACCATAAACTCAGAGCAAGTTTAATTACCAGTATGACCCTGTTTGAATTTTGGACTTGGTTCCTGGAAGCAGAAAAGGACTTTTACCAGGGCTTTCCCCAAAACCGCAAGCAAATAGAGGAGTCGATTAAAGAAAGAGTCAATAAGATTAATCGTCACATTACTTTTTTGGTATCCTATCAAAAATTAGACGGGAAAATAGCCATTACTTTCAGCCCCAATGGTATGAAAGAGGCTTTTATGACCGTCAAAATGTTGGTATCGAACGCTCCAAAAGAGTTAGCGCCTCACTGGTTGATTAAGAAACATTTTCCTTAGAGTATTAATCTCAAAATTATGAAAACCACAAGACTACTGTTTCTCGGTTTTGCTTTTTTATTGTCTCTCGTTTACGACCTCTTCTTTTGGAACAACCAACTCGGACTCTCTCTACCTCTCTTTATCGCCGTTTACTTAGCTGGATTTCTCTTTATTACTATCAAAAACAACCATTTTCACAACAAACACAGTCTCTGGCTCCTCATCCCCATCTCCATCCTTTCGCTCGACTTCGTCCTCTACAACAATCACTTCGTCCACACCTTTATCCCGGTAATCCTGCTCTTTCTTGTCCTACTTTTTTCTACCCTTGCTACCATCAAAAACCCCAACAAAAATCTTTTTTTCCTCTCGAGGATCCCTTTTGTCCGCAATCTTTTTACCATCTTTGATCACTTTTCCGATATTTTTAAGGATGTTTTTTCTCAACGCCCCCGCAGCGAAAAATTTGCTAAAATCATTGTTGGTATCTTGATTTCCATCCCCATCCTCATCGTTTTTGCTACTCTCTTCATCAGCGCCGATCAGATTTTTGCCGAAAATGCCCGTGAGTTATTCAATTTTGAAGTCAGCCCTGATAATTTCTGGCGTATCCTTCGTACAGCGCTGCTTACACTCTCCATCTCTGCCTTCTTTTATCTCCTCCTAAGCGAAAAAAACGTCCTCCTCCCCGAAGGAATTCCCCCAAACAAAATGGACACCACCATCGTCACAGTCATCCTTACCTTGGTCAATCTCCTCTTCTTTTCCTTTGTCTTTATCCAGTTTAAATATCTCTTTGGCAATGCTAGTTACCTCGATCAAAGCACTATCAGCTATGCCAACTATGCCCGACAGGGGTTTTTTGAATTAGTCTGGGTAATGATCTTTACCGGTATATTATTAATGGTCATTTACCGCACATTTGCTGCCCACAAACTCCCCAAGGCCATCTCTGCTCTTAAAGTAATCCTAGTCTTACAAGTTTCTGTAGTGGCTTTTTCCGCACTCACACGCATGAATCTCTATCAAGAAGAGTTCGGCTTTACCACACTCCGCCTTTATGTAGAATGGTTTATCTATTGCTGCCTTTTTGTCTTTGCCTTCGGCGTCTATACCATCCTCAGCCATTTTCAGTTTCAAAAATTTCTTTATTTTAACGGTATTTTTGCCATCACCGTCCTCACTCTAGTCAGCACAATCAACATCGACTACCTCATAGCCAATAAAAATATCGATCGCTATCTCAATCAAGACAACGATGCAGAAGTCCTCTTCGATCTCAACTACATTATCTACGACCTCTCCCTCGATGCCGTCCCCGCTCTCCCTACCCTCCACAATCATCTTACAGAAAGCATCAGCCAGGGAGAAACTCGAATCAGTAATGATCGATTTCATACATTTCAATCAGACTTGGATAAAATCGATGTAGAATTAAGAAAAATCATCCAAAGAGATCGCGATAACACACGCAATTTTCTCGAGTACAACTACGGCTACGCTAAAGCAGTGGATATAGCCAATCAGCTACAGTAAATCTCAATAGCCTGATGCAAAAATTCTGCCAAACCTGATTTTACTTTTTCGTAGTTTGCTTTAAAGCGTTCATCTTCAACATACATTTTACCCAGGGCACGATACATTTCTTTATCAATTTCATGGAATTGGTTCAGATGCCGGTGATAAGCGGCCACAACTGCTTGTACCTCAGTGTCACCGGGCTCTCTATCCATCAGCCCCGCCAAATTTTTTACGAGATTTTCACCTTCCATCTTTATTGCTTTAAATTTTTCTTTACCTAGTGCTCTCAGTTTATCTTCACTCTTTTTTATTTTTTCTTCTCCCCATCGTTCCACTGCTTCTCGTCGATTGTTTTTTGCTTCCTCGGGACTAAATCCTTCATAGAGTTCTTTGTCAGTCATCATCTTATTTTGGTTAAGCTTATTGATGGTTTTTTCTAATGTTACTAGTAGTTTTTGCATTTGTTCGGCTCTTTTTTCTAGCTTTTTTTTATGATCCTTTAATGCCTCAACTAGATCGAAATCCGGCGCGTCTAGCACCTCCCTTATTTCCTGCAGGCTCATGTCCAGTTCTTTATAGAATAAAATTTGCTGCAACCTCAAAAGCTCCCTTTTACTGTAGAAACGATGACCTTTATCTGATCTTTCACTGGGAATCAAAAGCCCAATCTCATCGTAATGGTGCAAAGTACGCACCGTCACTCCGGAAATCTCCGCTAATTCATTTACTAAATATTTTTTTGACATTTCAACTTGGTTAACATCACCACCAAGTTAAACTATCACGTGGCGTTAGACGCAAGAAAAAATTTCTTTACCGTTATTGACCGTTCCTTTTTCAATCTTTTTCACCTCAATCAATCTTTGGTCAGCACTATTTGTTAAGCGCAAAAACTCTCCCACTAAAAATTCTGCCAAGGCTGCCTTTTTTTCACTTTGATCAACAATTTTTTCTATCGCCATAAGTTTTTGTTGATACTCATCGGGAGCAATTGTCGCCACTCCTGCACTGATACCCGGCTCATAATCTTCCTTAGCCACAAATCTTTTGCCCCTTACATTAGCCAGAATCCTTTGGGACACCGCTAAAACTTCTCCTTCATCCGCTCCAGGACAAATCACCATAAATTCATCTCCTCCCATCCTGCCAACCAAGTTAGATTCACGACAAACTTCCTCAATCGCCTGTCCCAAAGTAATCAAAACCTCATCACCAATCTTATGCCCCAGATCATCATTGATCCGCTTAAAACCATCCAGATCCAAACAAATTACCGAGAAGTGATCGCTTTCTCGCATCGATCGATTAAGTAGCTGCGGGCCTTTTTCACTAAGGTATTCCTTGCTATATACTTCTTTAACCATGCGGTCATGATCCAGCCTAAAATTTTGCAATAACAGCATCAGATTTTTTCGCACACTCATCGACACAAAAGCTGGCCCCCAAGCATCAAAACTCGCTCGAAAATTTTCAAAGCGTACTTGGTCATTTTGTCCGAAATTTTGGGCACTTTCCTTTAAGAATAGCTGCAAATCACTGACCACTCGTCCCACCAATTCCCTGATGTTGGCACTGGTCTTTTTACATTCACGCAAAAAAACAACAGTCTGCCCATCCGCACTTGATTCAGGAAACAGATAGGGGAGATTACTATCACCCAAAGAAAAAACCTCGGCAATCTGAAACTCCACCGCATCCAAAATCACATCTATCACCGCAGACAATTGCGGAGCAAATTCTGACTTAATCAACTGCCGCCGACTTTCAACCATACCAAAATTTAATAGCTAGTCGACAACTATTAATCAAAACCTCATCACCAATCTTATGCCCCAGATCATCATTGATCCGCTTAAAACCATCCAGATCCAAACAAATTACCGAGAAGTGATCGCTTTCTCGCATCGATCGATTAAGTAGCTGCGGGCCTTTTTCACTAAGGTATTCCTTGCTATATACTTCTTTAACCATGCGGTCATGATCCAGCCTAAAATTTTGCAATAACAGCATCAGATTTTTTCGCACACTCATCGACACAAAAGCTGGCCCCCAAGCATCAAAACTCGCTCGAAAATTTTCAAAGCGTACTTGGTCATTTTGTCCGAAATTTTGGGCACTTTCCTTTAAGAATAGCTGCAAATCACTGACCACTCGTCCCACCAATTCCCTGATGTTGGCACTGGTCTTTTTACATTCACGCAAAAAAACAACAGTCTGCCCATCCGCACTTGATTCAGGAAACAGATAGGGGAGATTACTATCACCCAAAGAAAAAACCTCGGCAATCTGAAACTCCACCGCATCCAAAATCACATCTATCACCGCAGACAATTGCGGAGCAAATTCTGACTTAATCAACTGCCGCCGACTTTCAACCATACCAAAATTTAATAGCTAGTCGACAACTATATAAGCCATAAAAAATCCTACGTCAAGGAGGAGTCATCTGGGCTAAGAGATTGCTGCACACTCCTGCGCAGATCTCTGATGTCAGCATAGGCTTGAGGGTCTTCGCTCACACCTTGACCTTTGTCCAGACCGCTGGCCCCTTCGACCAAAGCATCAAAAGCCTCAAAAAAGGCATCTCCAGAACTTTCACTTAATCCAGGCATCTTGCACTGGTTAAATATTATAAACCATTCTTAAAACTATTCTTCTTCTTTTGTTTTGTCAAATTAATCTCACTGCTTTACCATGAAGTCATGGGATTACTAGTAGATGGCAAATGGCAAGATCAATGGTATGACACCAAGTCACATGGTGGTAAGTTTGTCCGTTCTCAAAGCCAGTTTCGCCATTGGATCAAGGCAGATGGCAGTACAGAATTCCAGCCTGAAAAAGACCGTTATCATCTCTATGTCAGTTACGCTTGCCCTTGGGCTCACCGCACGATTATCTTTCGCAAACTGAAAAAATTAGAGTCCGTAATCTCCCTCTCCGTGGTCAATCCCTACATGCTTGAGCACGGTTGGACTTTTGCGCCCTATCCCGGTAGCACCGGTGACCCCCTCAATCAAAAAGAATTCCTCTACCAAATATATCTCCTCGCCGACCAAAACTACTCTGGCCGTGTCACCGTCCCCGTCCTTTGGGACAAAAAGACTGGCACGATCGTCAACAATGAGAGCTCAGAAATCATTCGCATGCTTAACTCAGAATTTCACGAATTCACAGACGATCAAAACGACTATTGCCCTCAAGAATTAAGTGCAGAAATCGATAAAATCAACGATCTAGTCTATCCCAATATCAACAATGGCGTTTACAAATGTGGCTTTGCCACCAGTCAGGAAGCCTACGAGGAAGCTTTTGAAAATCTGTTTAAATCCCTAGATCAACTAGAAAAAATCCTCTCATCAAATCAGTATCTCTTGGGCAATAATCTCACTGAAGCCGATTGGCGTTTCTTTACTACTTTGTTACGTTTCGATCCGGTTTATTACGCCCACTTTAAATGCAATCTCAGGCAAATCTCTGATTACCCTCATCTAACTCGCTATCTCAAAGAACTCTACCATCACCCGGGCATTACCGAGACCGTTAATTTTGATCACATCAAAACTCACTATTACGCCAGCCAAAAGACCATCAACCCTTCCGGAATCACCCCCCCTCGGCCCTGAAATTAATCTCTAAATCAAAGTCCCTCTCAGCACGCCTTGGGCCTGATCATAGCTCTCAATTTTTACCCTGGCAAAGGTATTGCGCTCATAACTACCGTCGTTTTCAAACTCCACCGGTAAGTAGTTTTGACTCAAACCGCGACATTTACCAAGCGAGACACTTTCCACCAAAATCTGATGTTCTTCACCGATTGCTTTCAATCGAAATTCTTTTTCTAATTTATCAGAAAGTAAACGCAGCCTTTTTGATCTCAGCTTTTTTTCTTGTGGGCTCACTTGATTTGGCATACGATAGGCAGCTGTGTTTTTTCTTCTAGAATAGGGGAATACATGGATTTTTGAAAAATTCACCCGCTCCGCAAATTCATAAGTTTCCTTAAACTCTTTTTCACTCTCACCCGGAAAGCCGATGATAATATCAGTGGTAATCGCAATATTCGGTACCGCCTTTCTAAATCTTTCACAGACCTCCGCAAACATTTCCGTATCATAGTTTCTTCTCATGCGTTTGAGGACACCATCCGATCCCGCTTGCAGAGACATATGCATATGCGGACAAAGTCGCCCCGTAGCAAAAAGACCAAATAATTTCTCCGAAAAACTCTTCGGCTCAATCGAACTAATCCTAAACCTTACTTTACTGGTGTTTACGATCAAATATTCAAACAAGTCGGCCAAAATCATTCCTTCATTTTTCCATTCACCAATATTTATGCCCGTAAAAACAATTTCCAGATAACCTTCTTTTTCTTTACGCTGCACTTCTTCCAAAATTTTTTCCTTTGAAAAGCTCACTTCCTTGCCGCGCGTAAAAGGGATAATGCAGTATGAACAATAACTATTACAGCCCTCCTGAATCTTCACCAAAGCTCTTGTTCTCAAACCGCTACCAAATTTATTTCCTTCGTAAAAGCAACTTTCCGCCTCAGCGCCTAATTTTTTTGCCATCTCACGTGCAAAATCAATCACCTGTCCGGTTTCCGCTGCCCTAAAGTCCACTTCTCTCATTCCCCCATACTCCTTTGGTGCGATATTTGAAGCACAGCCAAAAACAACCACTTTGCAGTTCGGATTGAGCCTTTTAAATCCCCGAATTACTTGCCGTGATTTACGATCGGCCGCTCTCGTCACCGTGCAGGTGTTTACAATCAAGAGATCACTCTTTGATTCATTAATTTTTTCAAAAAAAGTACTGGGGCCTTCATTTAATTCATAGACCTCATGCTCATCTTTAAGAGCATCAAAAACTGTATCCGATTCGTAGCGGTTTGATTTACAGCCCAATGTTTTTATTGCAATACGCATCATAAAAGTATTATTCTTTCCGATTTTACCCTAGCCAAAGGTAATAAAAAAGCCTATAATCGCATCTACATAAATATTTGGTATTATGAAGCGCCTTTTACCGGTTATTTTACTGACATTTGTTAATACTATTGGCTTTTCTATCTTAATTCCGGTTTTGCCTTTCATTGCCGATCAATATGGTGGGGGAGCACTGATGTATGGAATTTTGCTTTCTTCTTATGCCCTGTTTCAATTTTTAGCCACACCGTTACTCGGGTCCCTTAGTGATAAATACGGCAGAAGGCCCATCCTCCTCATCAGTCAGTTTGGAACATTTTTGAGCTGGATTGTCTTTGGTCTCGCTTATTTCTTGCCTGATGTAGAATTTCTCGGCTACGCCCTCCCGGTTGTGGTGATTGCTTTTTCTCGCGTTTTAGATGGTATCACCGGCGGAAATGTTTCTGTCACCAGCGCTTATCTCTCCGATATCACCACTCCGGCAGAGCGCACCGAAAAATTTGCCATCCTCGGAGCAACTATGGGCTTTGGCTTTTTGATTGGACCGGCCTTGGGTGGAGTCTCCGCTTCTTTTTCTATCGGCTACCTCGGTACTGTCATTGTCGCCTCCTTGATCTCACTGGTCACTCTCATCATCATGTTTACCAATCTCAAGGAATCCCTCAGTGAAGAAAACCGCAGCCACGATCTTGAGATCCACATCCTTACTGAAATCAACTTGTACAAAAAAATTAAACAGTTTAGTCATCGTAAAAGTACCAGGCATCTCTTTATCCATAAAGTTTTTCTCACTCTTACTTTTGCGGCTTTTACCGCTACATTTACGCTCTATGCCAAAGACACACTTCTCCTCAATGAAAAAAATCTCGGCATCCTCCTCCTCGTGATCGGTTGTTTTTCTATTTTTAACCAACTTGTAGTGATCAGAAGGCTCGCTCGCCGCTTTAGCAATAAATTCGTCTTTAATCTCGGTCAATTTATCATTGCTTTGAGCCTCGGATTGCTCATGCTTGAGCCAACTCTTATTTATTTCACTCTTATCATGTATCTCACCAATCTCGGCATTGGTATGACCATGGCCACCTTTAAGTCTATGCTCACCGGTAGCGTTCCCGCCCATCAACAGGGCCAAATTACCGGTATTGACGAGGCGATCATGGCTGGCAGTAATGGTGTCACTCCGATCATTGCTACTGCCATTTATGGCCTGCTCTATCATCTTTCATTTGGAATCTTTGCGCTCTTTATTCTTATTCCTTATTTTATTATCGATTTACCGATTTTCTTAAAACGCAAAAAAATAGTATAGTGGAGATATGCAATCTTCAACTCGACAAATTATTTTTTACTGCCTTCTCGGAATTTTCGCTTTTGGATTTCTTCTTTTGATTTTCTTTTTTCCCAGTCCCAAATTCGTAGACCCTAATTCAGGTGAAACACTAGAGCTTGGACTCATCGATCCAAGCATAGCAATTGAAAAAGGAAGTCGAGCTCCAAACTTTCGCCTCTTAGATTATCAAGATCAGCCACATACTCTTGAACAATACCGTGGACAACCATTGATTCTTAATTTTTGGGCTACCTGGTGTCCATTTTGTATTGATGAAATGCCACTTTTTCAGGAAGTTAGAAATTCTTACCAAGCCCAAGATCTAGAAATTATCGCTATCAATCGGGGA
>CAYMGN010000051.1:0-1493 GCA_964389995.1 uncultured Candidatus Peribacteria bacterium
GCTTCGTTCCTAGCAAAAACTATTAACTCAGTTTCGTTTGCTTAACAGTACCCTCAACTTCACTGCGTACATCATCAGCACTAAAATCCGGCAAATCCAGAGCCTCCACCGCTCGAAAAACCGCCGGCACCCGCCAGAGCAAGTCACAAAAGATCTTATAGGTTTGAGATTCACCTACTTGAGCTTGCACTCGTTTTACCACTGCTTGGATGATAGTCGCCGCCTCCTCACTCTCCAGATCACTTTCTTCGCTGAGGAGATCGAGCAACATTCCGGCAATTTCATTACGCCATTGGGCTTCGGGGAGGTCAAATACACCGGTCAATTCAAATATTTTTTTAATGCGATTGTTAACCTCCTTACCTCCATACTCTATCTCCTCGATTTCCGGCATTATTTTTTTCAGCATCCGACCTACTGTTGTGTCCGATAATCTTCTGTAGCCCATTCTCATAGCCACCCCACTAGTCAAACCTAGTAGTTCAATTCTATTATCATCTTCAATCTGAGCTGAATATTGCACCAACAGACCACCTACACGGAAATCATTTAAATGTCCCACATCAGAAATTAAATTTAAAATTACATCAGCTGGTTCTTCGTCCTCTCTATACAAAAAGCTGTTTAGTCCGAGAGCAAATATCGCACTTTCCAATTCACTTGATAACATTATTGCTCTCAACCACTTCTTGACTTTTTCCTTGGGTAATTTTTTCAAAACTGCGAGCAATAGGTCTATCCTTTTGAAATTTTCAATTAAAAGAACAGTAGGAAAATTCAGGTGTTCAAAAACCGGTGCTTCAACAAGAGCTCTAAGAATTGGCTCCAAAAGATGCTCTGGTAATTGCTCTGGAATTTTCTCAAGGGCCTTCATTGCAAACCAAGCAAGAACCCTCTTATTTTGAAAAAAATCCTGATGGTCAATTTGCGAAAATTTTTCGCATAATCCCACTATATTCTCCTTACTCAAACTCTTTAATTCCTGAAATTCATCCATTCCATCCCAAATTTCATCGTCTAAAAGTGCAGTTGGTTTACCGCTGCTATAGTTTTTTAATTCTTCGGGCCATCTTTGCCAATCCAATCCTCTTTCTTGAAATTTCTCAGCAATAAATCCCAGTACATCAGACGCTTCATTGGGAAAGAAGCTCCGTACAGCTCTTAATAATCGTCTAAAGCTTATTTCTAATTCTTCTGAATTTACGATACTTTCATCGGCCAGCCCTAATTTCATTTCCAAATAGTGCTGAGGCAAGTCAAAAAGTTCTTCCATTAACCCATCATTCGGTTTTATTTTATCTAAACTTGTAAACTCCCCACTCTTTACTCTTGCATAGAAGCTATCATAGAAGCTATTTAAAATCTTCAATTGTATCTCTTCATCTCTAATTAGACCTCTCTGATGTAATCGAAAAAGATTGTAACTTACTTCACGGTTTTCTAGGTCACTTAGCTCCGGATCATTATATGACTCAAGCACGTAAATAGAACCT
>CAYMGN010000051.1:1503-9565 GCA_964389995.1 uncultured Candidatus Peribacteria bacterium
AGAACCTTGGTTCAAATTCCTGACACTTTTCTGAATTCGTTCTACTGTAGAATACAATCTCAATTCACGCACAGAAAAGGGGACTCCTATTGATTCCATCATCCCGGTAACGTTAGCTACAATAATTTTACCAATCTCTCTCTCCAACTCCTCCCCCTCACAAGCCCAAATCTTCCTCTCCCCAAACAACTCCGGCCGTCCACAAGCCCTTGCCAAAGCATCACAACTATCCACATATGCCTGATACTGACAACGCAATTGCCGATAACGCACCAAACCTTCCTCAGCCACAAAATCCTCCTCCATCGCCACTAGCCGTTGATAATCAGCAGCCAATTTTTGATAAGTTTCACTCAATTCCTCACCCACTTCACCACGCAAGCTAGAGTCAAAATCACGATCTTCCTTAGCAGCCCGGCGGAAACCGTCTATGTTGCGTTTTTCAATTTCTAACTCAAATCCAAACCTTTCCGGATCAATTTCGCCCGCATTCATCCTCTCTAGTTTTCCTTCAACCAAATCAATCAACTCCTCATAAAACTCAATCCGTCTTTGGAAATACTTATCAAAATCCGAAAAAGCTTTTACTATTCTACTATTCTTCTCTCTACAACCTACGAATTTGCTTACTACTACTTTTTTCCATATCTTACATCCTTCTAATTCCACCTGGATTTCTTCTAGCTTAGATTGTAGAGCTTGATCACTTAAATCACTGTCTTGCAACCTATTCCTTTCTTCTTCCATCTGCTCAAAAACTTTATCTTTGACGCTCACGAATTTATGCAGAAATGTCAAAAACTCTGATGGAGAAAACCTATTTATTTTCTCAAATAAATCCATCTCTAAACCTACCCTACCATTTTCCGACGGTACTTTTACTGCTTCAATCATCGTCCTAGTCTCATCCCGCTTATTATCTATATCCTGAGCTTCAGCTTCACTCTTGTTTAAACACCCTTCAATAAATTCGACTATTTTTTTAAGCAAAATCAGACATTTTTCATTTTGAATCAAGAAATTTTTTATCTCAATACCAAAATCACTTCCCTCTTCTTTAAGTTGTTGTGCCTTTTTTCTTAATATTTCTGCAAAAAATTCCCGCTTTGAAACCCTCTCCTGATAATTTTGAAATTCTCTTCTCGCAATATCAATATCATCTAAATGATTACTAAAACGTTGTTTTAAAAGAATTTCACTATCAATTATCACGCAACTGGCTTCATCGATTTCCTCCTGCAACCAAGATCTAAACTCTTTTGCAGTTTTCCTCATCACTTGTTCCTCTATCTCCCTATTCAACTCCTCCTGACTCTTCCTAACCTCCCCCATATTCACTAAGTTATTAACTATCGGTACACAATTATACAAAAAAACAAATCATGTCAATTGCAGAAAGAAAACACGGCCACCAGTCACACCTCCTTGACATCAACCAGTATTCATCGCTAAATTAGGCACATGATCAATAAAAATACTAAAAACAGCTACAATCTTCGCCGCCGCTCCACTATCCAACAAAAGTTCCGTCGGCGCTAATTTAGTGTGAAAAAGCATTTTATCCTGCCGCGGAACTCCGCGGTTTTTTTAGTTATTTTAATTTATTGAATCATCATGAAACCAACAGTCTACAAAATGGAAAAAGCCTCTAGCCTCGTCGATTTGGCAGAAATGGCTGACAACCTATCTCAATCCACTAAGCTAGGTGACTACATCTGGCAAATATCATCACCTAAGCCAGGTCCCCAGGCTACTGTTTTTGAAGCAATACACGGCAACGAAAGTCACGATCTCTCAGTACTGAAATTTCTCCTAACCCACATCAGAGCGGGCATGCACCAGTCCGGCATTATCAATCTCGCCGTCGGCAACCCCGAAGCCTTCCTCCTCGGCCAAAGATACACCAACTGCGACCTCAACAGATCCTTCGCCACCAACCCCAATCCCCAACACTATGAAGCTCAAAGAGCCGAACAACTAAAGCCCATCCTTCAGCAAACCGACGTCCTCCTCGACCTCCACGCCACTATCAAACCTTCTGATCCTTTCATTGTCACACCCAATCTTGATCACCCTTACGCCTCTCTCATCCCAAAAACCGGCATCAACACTGTTATCACCGGGGCTGGACTCTATCCGCAAAATGGCGCTCCAATCTATAGTGATGCCTATGTCAACCACCATGGCGGCCTCGGCATCACCCTCGAGGCCGGCTGGCTCCAAGACCTCCAAGTCGAAAAAGTCGCCCAAGCCACTATCAACGCCCTCTGCCACCTCGGCATCCTCAAGAAATCCCTCGCCCTCTACCCCAAAAATCCTCAACAGCAAGTCTGGGACGCCTACTGGAATGTCCAAGCCACACCTGGTTTCAGATTTACCACGGACAACTGGCAAAACTTCGATCCGCTAAACACCTTCCAAGTATTTGCCATCACCGATGATGATCATCTCAGCCCCCCGGATCCCTCCGTCATCCTTTTCCCCAAGCCAAGATCTGAAATCATCACCGGCAAAGAAGCTTGCCTCATCGCCAAAAAACTCCTCTAAAAAACTCTCTCGCCCCGGAATCAATCGTTTCGGGGCGCATACCTGCTGTTCATTACTATTAGCCAAGTATCCCTCTGATACGCTCAAAAGTAACCTCATCCAAAACATTATCTAGCGACAAATATGGCCACAGTTTTTCAAACCATTGATCCAATTTTTTACCATGCCTTTTAAGTCCTTCTCTTTGTGCAAGCATCTCACTTAAATAATCAAAAAATTCCACACAAATATCACGATCTCGGGTGGCCACTACATGACACCGAAAGTTGAGGACATAGTGGAGCAAATTCAAAAAACGATTTATTTCTCGCCAATTTCTCTTATAAAACAACATGTCGACGTTGCCTTCATCATCACATACTTCACTGGAAATATTGTCCGCAATTTTGGCATTTTCTTCCTCTAGAAATCTGTCATTATAAGGATGAAAAGCAGCAATCTCCGGCAAAAAATCATCATCGCTAATACTATTAGGCATATTTAATGGGTCTGTGAAGCAAAATCTTACAATCTCCATCAATTCTATATTTATCCTCGCTCTCATCTCACATCGTATTTTTACCTCTAAAATCTTCAAATAGGCACAAATCACCCCTAACATACGGGAAATAGCTGGTTTTACCTCTCCGATGCTATCTATCACATTAATTAATTGCTCTATTTTTTGAAGATCTTCCTCAGTAACATAGCCCCTCCTTAGAAAATTCAATTTATTCCGTAGAAAAGGATCCAGAATTGTCTTGCAATCATTGTTGTATAGATATTGTCGATACCCCAGTTCATCATTTTCGCCCCAGGCACGCCGTCTTTGAGCTGGATTTTCATATAAATAAGCGGCATTCACCTCCCAGATCAAATTTTTCCCAACCCTGATTCCACGTAACCTTAATAACCCCAAAATCTCATACGCATTCCCGGGATTACCATTGTATTCTTCAACAAATTTACGAATCAATTTGGCAGCATCATCGCCATATTCTTTATTGAACAACCTCCAAAGAAACTCAGGAATACTCTCACAATCAAAATCATGCGACCTCACTAATTCATCCAAGCTAGTTGCCACCAATGACAGAGCCCTCCGTCTAAATAGGCCAGCCACAGTCATAATCTCTCGCGCCAACCCCAATCCATCTAATTGTCCCCCCCGGTGATCTACATCCCTTATCAATCTATCAACCGCCATTTGATCACCCGAGGCTGCATCTAATTTCAGACGCTCAAAGCCTCTTTTAATCATATACTAAATAATCTAAGTCACAATCTCCTCAAGTCGATCATGCTCCGCCGCCTTTTTCACCTCCAGGGCAATCCTCTCGCCATAACTGATCGACTCACCATACTTATAACCACTGCAAGGCGTAAATCTCGTCCCTGGAGAACCCGGTATCCGCATACTGACATCAAAAACCACAAATTCTTCTTTGCCGGAATAAGCCGCCATCGCCCCCTGCAACGCAAAAGCCCCGATAATCCCTGGTGAAACCTCTTCCTTCAAAGTCTTCACAAATTTCTCTCCCGCCCTAAAAGCCTTCTCCAAGATCGATTCCTTAGTAGTACAAGCAATATGCCCGGTCTCAATCATCGATGGTTTATAGCCGCTCTCCAACAAAGCCGTCTGCGTCCGCGCATCCAAACGCAAAAAACCATCCAAGCTAGTCTGCCTCCGCGTATCGGTCCCCATGATCTCCAATTCATCCGTCAGCGGCGAATAAAAATAATTAAAATTAATCTGCGCCCCCAAAATAAACTCCTCAATCACCGCATTTTGCAAATCATCAGCATTGACCAAGCCTTCTTCCACCATCTTGCCACCCGTCTCCCAATAATCCTCACTCTTAGTCAAAACAAAAAAAGCCCGCTCATAACCCCGAATCGCCTCATTGACCTTCACAATCAGCGGTCCACCCTCATCACCATCAAAGTGATCGTCGAGCACCGTCCGCAATTGATCATCTGCCATCTCGCTACCACCTTCCCGCAAAATCTTCGGCAAACGGATCCCCGCCTTTTCCAAGAGGTAATACTGATTTTTCGGCTGATCTCTTTCCTCTAATTTTACCAGCTCCCGCGTCCCCATTATCGGCACTCGAAACTTACTCTCCACCTCCTTAAAATCGCAATAAACCCAAAAATAGCGATTGTGCACAAAGATCGTATTCATCGCTCTCAGCTGCTCTTGCACTTCATCGCTGACCACATCAGCAAATTTATCCACCAAGATCACCTCATCGATGCAACCGGTTTCACCACGTGGCGCATTACTGTCCTTTTTTGTACGATAATACTTCGCGTAAGTATCTTCTCTTCCCTTCTGACAAACCGCCACTGTCCTAAAACCATATTTCTTCGCTCCCGCACAGACATCCAGCGCACTATGCCCACCAAGCACTCCAATAGTCAGATTTTTCAAATCATAACCGGCCAATACTTCTTTGATATCTTCCACTTTAAGCATATTTTTTCTATTTAAATCTAAGTTTGCCTCCATCTTACTGCAACTCCCGCCGCTTTAAAACCCCAACTCCTCCGCTTTTGCACTCAAGGCCGCAATCACTCCCTCGATCAATTCACTTTGCTCCACGCCTAATTCCTCCGCCCCTTGACGGATATCCTCGCGATTGACAGCCGCCGCAAAGCCCTTGTCCTTCAATTTTTTCTTCACAGATTTCACTTTCATCCCCTCAAATCCTCCCGGCCTCACCAAAGCCACTGCCACCACAAAACCACTCAATTCATCCACCGCAAACAATGTCTTTTCCATCAAACTATCCCGCGTCACACCGGTATAGTTGGCATGACTCTGAATAGCGCGAATAATCTCTTCCGACACGCCCTTTTCCCGCAAAATCGGCTCACCCTTCATCGGATGCTCCTCCGGATATTTTTCATAATCAAAATCATGCAAAAGCCCGGTCACAAACCATTTCTCCGCATCCTCACCATGCTTCTTGGCAAAATACTCCATCGAAATCGCCACCGCCAAACAATGCCGCCTCAAACTCTCACTCTCCACATACTCCTCCAAAAGTGCTTGTGCTTCACTTCTATTCATATTTTTTAGGTTATAAAATTAATAGAAAAATTAAAAAAAGCCGGAAATTCAGCTCCAGGCTCCAAGTCTATAAATATAAACTCCTAGCCCAGCACCAGGTCCAGCTTGTCAGCCTCAATCGCTTGCTTGATCTCACGGGCAATTCTCCGTCCAGTACTCATCGGCTCGTCATAACGCAACCAAGTATAGGGGGAACCATTGATGTAAGGATTAGTCCCCGCCACAATCCGCGCCGAGATCTCAAATACGTAATAGTTCAGCTCCGGATCAATAATCCCTTCCAAGCAGAATGGGCCAAAGAGGCCTTCTCCTGCCAGTTTACGTGATTCTTCAATCACACTTTCACCCATCTTAAAAATCTGAGGCAAAATCGACTCTCTCAAAACAATCGGCACGTTTCCCGTTATGGTATAACTAGTACGAATATTCACATCCACTTGATCCTTAGCGGCAATCCTCCCAATCGAATCCGCATTAGACTCATAGCGCTTATCAAAGCCCATTACTTCCAATTCATCATTCATCCGACTATAAAAATAGTGCGAATAAACCGGCACGCCCACGATATACTCTTGGATCGCATATTTATCACCGGTGTCGTGCTCTTCCAATCTTTCATAAAACTCCTCCGGCGAATGCGCCAAGAAATAACTACGCCCACCATGTGCTCCATGAAACTTCACGATCACAGGGGCATTGATATCTTCCGGTTTTTCATAAATCTTCGGTACTCGAATTCCAGCTCCCAAAAGCCATTCACGCTCTTTAGAACGATCTGACTCCCATTCTAAAATCCCCTTAGTCCCATAATGCATCGCCTTGATCTCTTTCACCTTATCGGCCCCAAGGTAAGCCACAAAAGACCCATGGGGGATGATAATAGCATTATCATCAATCAATTGCTGTTCAATCTCAAAAAACTTCTTATAATTTTCCAATTCAATAATCTCATCGGCCACACCATAGCTACGATAAGGCTGAGCCCCACCTTTTTTACAAATCACCGTAGTCTTAAATCCCTCGTCCTTAGCACCTTTGAGGATCTGCAAGGCAGTATGGCTGCCAATAGTCGCTATTTTGTAGTCACGGATATTCCCCATGAAGAAATTTAGATTTTCATAAACTATAGCGCATAGAAAACCACTTGTCTACATTTTTTCATACAGTTTTAAGAAATCTCCCCTCGAAAGTCCAGATTGGGAAATGATCGCTCTGAGAGTACCTTTTTTCAAATTTTTTGCATGTACAGGTACAACTGTCATCAACTTTGTATCCGGATTTCTCAGCACCACATGGCTTCCAGTTTGTCGTCGTTTGATAAAATCTACAGATTCTAAAATCTTAATCACTTTCTTTGGTCGAATCTGAGGCAGTCTTGGAGTCAGAACAGTAAATTTAGAGATCCATCGATATAGCAATAGAAGAAGAAATCTCATTTTCAGAAGAATCATTGTCCCCTTTTGGTATTGGGCTACCATCTTCTTTCAGTACTGAAAGATACAGAGAAATAGCTTCCTTAATATTTTTTTGCGCTTCCTCAAAGGTATCTCCTTGCGTGACACAACCCGGTAGTGCTGGAACAAAAACATCATAACCACCTTCCTCGGCAGCTCTGAAAATTACTTTATAATTCATTTTTTCCTTCTTCATATCTAAATTTTACTTCGATAAGCTCATTTAAGTCAAGTCTACACAAAAGTCAAAAGCCCCAGAGCAATCAGATAAACCGAAAACACCACCAAGCTATGTTTCTTCAAAAACCTCATCAAGAACCACACACTCCCCAAGCCAAAAAAGAAGGCAGTCACAAACCCCACGATCAAAACCGCCAACGGCAAACTAGCCGACCCATTACCCGCTGCAAAATCCACAATCGTCAATAAAGCGGCCCCACCAATCGCCGGGATCCCCAGTAAGAATGAAAATCTCGCCGCCGCATCTCTCTTAATCCCTTGAAAAAGCCCAGCCACAATCGTCGAGCCCGACCGCGAAATCCCCGGAATCAAAGCAAAAGCCTGCGCACAACCGATGATCAGGGCGCGCCACCACTTCATCCCTCTCAATTCATCCGGCTCATACCCTCCAGGCTGCACTACATCTCTCACCTCATCCACTTTTTCGCGCGCCCTCTCCACCAATCCAATCCCTTCACGCTTCCAACGAAAAGCCGCTTCCCCGGCAATAAAAATCACCCCCATCAAAAACATCGCCATCCCCACCAGCAGCGAATCCCTAAAATTAGCCTCAATCCAATCCTTCAAAGTAAAACCAACAATCGTCGCCGGCACCGTCCCAATCAAAATAAACCCAATCAATTTCGCATAAGGCTCACGCGCCCTCTTCTTAAAATCACCAATCACAAATCCACCAATCAACCTCACCAAAGCCCGCATCATCATCCAAATATCCCGCCAAAAATAAACCAAAATCGCCAACAAAGTCCCCGCATGCACAATAATA
>CAYMGN010000051.1:9575-9785 GCA_964389995.1 uncultured Candidatus Peribacteria bacterium
ATCAAAACTCATCAAACTCTTTACCTCCAAGCCCAAATACTCCTGCAGCAAGACCAAATGTCCACTGGAAGAAATCGGCAAAAACTCCGTAATCCCTTGCACCGCCCCCAAAATAAACGCGTCCCACCAAGTCATAAATTTAATTTAAATTTCACAGTCCCCAGATTATCAAATCCTCACTCTCCAGATTATGAAACTATCTTGCTCGCC
>CAYMGN010000052.1:0-9725 GCA_964389995.1 uncultured Candidatus Peribacteria bacterium
TTTGGTCTTGGAAAAAGGTTTAAAGAAAATAGCCATTGAGTTTAAGGCTTCAAAAACTCCAAGAGTAAGTAGAGGTTTTTGGTCAGCAACTGAAGATATCAATGCAGATGAAAAATGGGTAATAGCACCAATTGAGGATAGTTATCCTGGGGAAAAAGGATTAATTTTTGCGTCTTTAAGCGAGTTTCAAGCGCAGCGAGAAACGAGCAATTAAAAAAACCTTAATACTTAACCTTACTCCTCATCCTTAATTCTCAGAAATTTGCGGGTTTATGATAACTAAAAGGAAGAATTGAGGTTAAGGTTGAGATTGAGACTTGAGGGAAATTTGCTGGCGCAAATTTCTGGTGTCCCCGGCAGGAATCGAACCTACATTTAGGGTTTAGGAAACCCTCGTTCTATCCATTGAACTACGGGGACTTGAGTGGCTGGGTTATTTCTTTTCCAGCAGTACTACCTTGCGGCTGTCTTCCGGTAAGTCGCTGGCGGATTTGAGGGTGAATTTTGGTTCCGGGGAGTAGGCTTCGGCGCCTAATTCTTTGAGGGCTGCGGTTTTGGTACCTGAACCCATGGGGATCACTACTCTCGGGTCGATGCCTTCGATGATTTCCATTGAGGCTTTGAGGGTGAGATCGGAATCATCGCTCACATCAATCATCAAAATATCCACATCGTCAATTTGAGTGACTGCTTCCTTACTCAGTGCTTGCTTGAGATCGCCGAGATGGCAGACCTTGATTTTGTCCATTTCAAAGAAGAAAACAGTGGTGTCTTGGACACTGATAGCCATAATAGGCACTCCTTTTGCTTCGTATTCTCCGGGCCAGTCAAAGACTTTTTCGGCGTTTTTTACTTCTTCAGTTTTGTCCTTGAGATTGCTAAAAACGATGTTTCCTTCTAAATTTCCAGCTTGTTCGTCGGGATTGATAACGATGGTTCTTTCGCTATCTTTAAGAGTAAAACAAGTATTTCCGTGCCATGTAATTTCCATATTTTTTGTTTAAGCTTTGGCCTCAAGATACTAAAAATCTCCTTTTTTCGCAAGAGATGCGGTTGATTAGTCAAAATTAATTTTGTAGTATCAAGTCAAGCAACTCTAATCAAAGTTTTATGGCGAAGATAACGGCAATTAAAGCACGGGAAGTCCTGGACTCGCGGGGCAATCCGACCGTGGAAGTAGAAGTACATACTGATAAAGCAATGGGGAGAGCGATAGTGCCCAGTGGTGCTTCCACGGGGGCGCATGAAGCAGTGGAATTACGCGATGGTGACAAAAATCGTTATAACGGTAAAGGTGTGCTCAAGGCGGTGAAGAATGTTGAAGAAGAGTTGGCAGGTGAAATCGTGGGGATGAATAGCGAAGATCAAAAGGAAATCGATGAAAAAATGATTGAGCTGGATGGGACTGATAATAAAGGTCGTTTAGGCGCCAATGCGATTTTGGGGGTTTCGATGGCGGCAGCAAGGGCTAGTGCTAACGAAAGAGGACAGATGCTCTATCACTATCTCGATGCCGAATCAAAAACACTCCCCTTACCGATGATGAATATCATGAATGGCGGTGAACATGCTGATAGTGGCTTGGATATCCAAGAATTTATGGTGATGCCCGTGGGTGCGAAGAGTTTTAAAGAATGTTTGCGGATGGGGGCGGAAATTTTTCAGGCTTTGAAAGGGGCTTTGAAGGCTGATGGGTTGTCTACCGCGGTGGGGGATGAAGGGGGCTTTGCTCCGGATTTACCGCACAATGAAGCCGCCTTGGACTACGTTATGAAGGCGATTGAAAAGGCTGGATATAAGCCTTGGAATGAGGTGATGATTGCTTTGGATGTGGCGGCGACGGAATTTTATGATGTGGAGAAGGAAATTTATCGCATTAAGGTCGAAGGGAAGGAAGAAGAGTTGAGTAGTGGTGATTTAGTGAGCTTTTATGATGTGCTGTTGCGGAAGTATCCGATTATTTCGATTGAAGATGGACTGACAGAGGATGATTGGGATGGTTGGCAAGTGATGATGAAGAGGATAGGTGAAGGAATTCAAATCGTGGGAGATGATTTGCTAGTGACCAATGTGAAACGGCTGGAGAAAGCGATTGAGATGAAGGCGGCAAATTCGATCTTGGTGAAGGTAAATCAAATTGGGACTTTGACGGAAACGATGGCGGCGATGAATTTGGCGGCTAGTTCCGGCTTTAGTTCTGTGGTTTCGCATCGCAGTGGAGAGACTGAGGATACTACAATTGCTGATCTGGCGGTGGCGATGGAAAATGGGCAGATCAAAACCGGTTCTCTCTCACGCACAGATCGGATTGCCAAGTATAACCAGCTATTGAGAATCGAAGAAGAATTGGGAGAAAAAGCGGTTTTTGCGGGAGCCAGTGCTTTTAAACATCTAAAAAATAATTAATATTTGAAACAAGGAATATGGTGAATGTGTTGAAAAAATCGGAGGTGAAAAAGAGTTTACCGGTGAGAAGTGATGTCTCTCATAAAGGACAAAATGGGAGAGTGTTGATCGTGGGGGGGAGTATTGATTTTTATGGTGCGCCGGTGCTTTCTGGTTTGGGTGCCTTGCATAGTGGTGCTGATTTGGTGCATTTGTTTGTGCCGGAGGTTAATTTTGAATGTACGCGTAGTATGTATCCGGATTTTGTTGTTCATAAGTATCCCGGGGAGTATTTGACTCAGCGCTATGCGGAAAAAGTGATTAAGTTTGCCAAGAACGTTGACTCGATTTTGATTGGGCCCGGGCTTGGTGATCAAGAAAAAACGGCAGAAGCAGTATTGGATATTATCAAGAATGTTAGTTTGCCGACGGTGTTGGATGCGGATGCGATTGGGGTTTTGAAGCGCGTGAAAAAATTTCCTCTGAAACAGCCGATTGTGATTACGCCCCATAGCAATGAGTTTCGGCATTTGGTGGATAGAGATATTGAGGTAAAGACTGAGGATACGAAGTCGATTATTTTGTTGCGCTCGATTTCGATGGATTTGCATATCAATGTTTTGCTGAAAGGCCCTTGTGATTATGTTTCTTCGGTTGAAGGGGAAGTGGTTTTGAATAAGACTGGTAATGCGGGGATGACTGTTGGTGGTAGTGGTGATGTGCTGGCGGGGATGGTGGCGAGTTTTTTGGCCCAGAGATTGGAAGGTTTTGAGGCGGCGAAGTGTGCGGCTTTTTATTGTGGAGCGGCTGGAGACTTGCTGCAGAAGCATAAGGGAGTTTATTTTTCGGCGAGTGATTTGGCTTTGGCTTTGCCGGCGGTTTTGAAGTGATTTTGTGGTGGGCTTTTGCTGTCTGTGCGAACTTAGGCCCCCAGGGTGGGAGAGTATCAAGGTCAAATTAAGAATTCCTAAAATTTTTCTAAAGAATAATGATGTCAGAGCAAAAGCGAAAAGAAGTGCCACTAATTACCTTCAAGCAGTTTCAAGAACACTCGGATCAAATCATCTGTGTCCTTTCCACTCGTAAAGGCGGCGTCAGTAAAGCGCCCTACAACAGCCTCAATCTCGGTTTTGGAGTGGGGGATGACGAGGATAAGGTGCTAGAAAACTACGAGATTTTTGCGGAGGCGTTGGGCATCACCAGTAAAAAAATTGTCTATCCATTACAAAATCACACTGATCAGATTGCGATAATCGATGATCCGGCTGCTGATTTTAATCATCCGATTGCCAATACTGACGCTTTGCTCACAAAACTGCCTGGGATCTATCTAGCCGTGAGATTTGCTGATTGTCAGGGGGTTTTTGTCTATGATCCGGTGCAAAAAGTGGTGGGGGCGATCCATTGTGGTTGGCGGGGCAATGCGCAAAATATTCTTGGTAAGACGATTAAAAAAATGGAGGGGACTTTTGGCTGCAATCCGGAAGATATCTTGGTGGGGATTTCGCCATCTTTGGATCCGGAAAATGCGGAGTTTAGTGATCCTTATGTGGAACTTCCTGAGGAAATGCATCCGTTTATCGAAGGGAAAAAAGTTAATCTCTGGGCTTGTAGTTATGAGCAATTGACGGCGGCGGGAGTGGTGCCGGGAAATATCGAAAATCTTCATCGTTCGACCTTTGAGGATGAGGAAAATTTCTTTTCTTACAGGCGATCAGGAGGTGCTGAGGGCAGTACGGGTAGAATGTCAGGGGTAATTGGTTTAAGAAGTTAAAATGAAAAAAGTTACTTTAGGGGTGATACTCTATGGAGAAAAATATTTGCGGGAAGTGATACCTACCTTGTTGGCTCAAGACTACCCGGGCTTGGAGTTGGTTTTGCGAGATCAAGAAGAGGGTGAACATCGAGCCTATAAATGGCTGAAAAAAGAGATGCCTGAGGCTTTTGAAAAGGCGAAAATCACCAAGGAGAAAAATCTGTGGCACAGTGGGGGGCATAATGCGATGATGGCTGAGAGTAAGGCGGATTATTATATTTGTGCTAGTAATGACATGCTCTATCCGGAGGATTTTGTTAGTCGGATGATGGTGGCGATGGAGGAAAATGAGCAGTTTAGTTTGGCTGGTTGCAAGATTAGGCAGTGGGATTTTGAGAGGCGGGTGAAGAGTGAGATTTTGGATAGTATGGGGATTAAAGTGACTAAATATCAGCACTTTAAGGACATTGGCCAAGGGGAAAAAGATCAGGGCCAGTACGATAAGTTGTGTGAAGTTTTTGGGATTAGTGGGGCTTTGATGGTCTTGAGATTGAAAGATTTGGGAAAGATTGCTGAGGAGGGGAAGTATTTTGATGAGAATATTCATTATAAAAATGACGTTGATCTCTGTTATCGGATGCAGCGGGCGGGCTTAAAGGCGATGGTGGTGCCGGAAGTTGTGGTTTATCATGATCGGCAATTGGCAGAAGATCATGAAAAATCGGATTGGGCCAAGGAATCGTCGCTTTTAGGTGATATCGTGGTGATCAACAAAAATGTAGATGAGAATTTTGGTTGGTTGATGCGGGTGGCGGCCACGGTTTATCTGTGGTTGAAGATTAGCTATCGTTTTTTGGAAGGGCCCGGGCGGGTGAAGAAAGTGTTGGGGAAGTGGCGGGAAATTAAGGATGAGACCAGAAAAAAGAGGGTGGCGCTGGCTAAAGGTGTGGACGTGAGGGACTTTTTCCATTAAATTACGGTGGAAAGTTTATTGATTAGTTCTCATCCTATGGCTAGATATTTTTTTACTTCGGAATCAGTGACTGAAGGGCATCCAGACAAGGTTGCCGATCAGATTTCGGACGCAATTTTAGATGAATTATTAAAACAAGATCCCAATAGTCGGGTCGCCTGTGAAACCATTGTTTCTACCGGTTTGGTGCTGGTGGCAGGGGAAATTTCTACTCAGGGTTATGCTGATATCCCGGCTATTGCCAGGCGTACTATTGAAAAAATCGGGTATTCAAATGCTGATTATGGCTTTGATCATAAGGCTTGTAGCGTTTTGACAGCGATTGATGAGCAGAGTCCGGATATCGCGATGGGAGTGAATCCCGGTGGTGCCGGTGATCAGGGGATGATGATCGGATACGCTTGTAATGAGACGGAAGAACTAATGCCAATGCCGATTATCCTTGCTCACAAGCTGGCCAAGAGATTGTCGGAAGTGCGCAATAGTGGGGCGATTGATTACTTGCGGCCGGATGGCAAGACTCAGGTGACGGTGGAATATCTCGATGGAAAGCCGCAAAGAGTGGATACGATTGTGGTATCGACTCAGCATGATCCGGAGCCGACACAGGAACAAATTAAAAAAGATATCATCGAGCATGTGGTGAAGCCGATTTGTGGTGAGCTGGTCGATGAGGAAACTAAGTATCATATCAATCCGACGGGCCGCTTTATCATTGGTGGGCCGCCGGGGGATTGTGGGCTGACGGGGAGGAAGATTATCGTTGATACCTATGGTGGCATGGCTAGTCATGGTGGCGGCGCTTTTTCCGGTAAGGACTGTACAAAGGTTGATCGAAGTGGAGCTTACATGGCGAGATATGTTGCCAAAAATATAGTGGCTGCCGGTTTGGCGGAGAAGTGTGAATTGCAGGTGGCCTACGCAATCGGGGTCAAAGATCCGCTCTCTATTTACGTCAATACCTTTGGTACTGGTAAATTGCCGGAGGATAGATTGACCGAGATTGTACGTGAACACTTTGATTTTTCGCCTTTAGGGATTATAGATCATTTGCGCTTGAGGCGACCAATATTTAGTGAGACCGCCGCTTATGGGCATTTTGGGCGGAGTGGGGAGGCCTTTAGCTGGGAGGCTACTGACATGGTGGATACCTTAAAAAAATACCTTTAATCAAACAAAAGTGAGTGACTATCAAATCAAAGATATAAATTTAGCGGAACAAGGATTTAATAATATTGAATTAGCGGAGTCCCAGATGGGAGCGCTATTAAAAGTGCGAGAAAGATTTGAAAAAGAAAAGCCCTTTGCAGGGATGAAAATCGGCATGGCCTTGCATGTGACTAAGGAAACCGCGGTTTTGGTGAAGACCCTGATGGCTGGTGGTGCGGAAGTATGGATTACGGGCTGCAATCCCCTATCAACTCAGGATGATGTGGCGGCGGCTTTGGTCAAAGAAGGAGCCCATGTTTTTGGTTATAAAGGTGAGAGTGGTGAGGAGTATTACGAGTACTTACGAGCGGTGATCGAAGCGAAACCGGATATTACGATTGATGATGGCTGTGATCTGGTTTCGGAAATTCATAAAAAGTATCCCGAGCTCTTAGAGACAATGATTGGAGGTTGTGAGGAGACAACTACCGGGATTATCAGGTTGAAATCAATGGAGAGAGATGGAGCCTTAAAATGTCCGATGATCGCAGTGAATGATAATCTCACCAAGCATTTGATGGATAACTACTATGGTACTGGCCAGTCGACCTTGGATGGGATTATGAGAGCGTCTAACTTTATGTATGCCGGTAAGACGGTGGTGGTGGCCGGTTACGGCTCTTGTGGTAAGGGTGTGAGCGAGAGGCTGGCCGGTATGGGTGCTAAGGTGATAGTGACGGAGGTAGATCCATTTAGAGCCTTGCAAGCGGCTATGGATGGTCAGCAAGTGATGACAATGTCTGAGGCGGCTCCTTTAGCGGATTTGTTTATTACAGTGACTGGAAATACCAAGGTGATCAGACCGGAACATATGAAGGTGATGAAAGAAGGAACGATGATGGCTAATTCTGGACATTTTGATTGTGAAATTGATTTAAAGGGATTGGATGAATTAGCTGAGAAAAAGCGTACAATTAGGACTTCCATGGACGAATACACTTTAGCGGATGGCAAGAAACTCTTTGTTCTCGGCGAAGGTCGCTTGGTTAATCTAGCTGCTGCGGAAGGTCATCCCAGTGATGTAATGTCATTGAGCTTTTGCGGTCAGGCCTTGGCTTGTGAGTATCTGGTAAAGCATAGAAGTGATTTAGAAAATAAAGTTATAGCCCTGCCACCGGAGATTGATCGTGATATTTCTCTCCTTCAGTTAGCGGCGATGGGGATTGAGATCGATGAGCTCACTCCGGAACAAAAGGAATACCTAGCAAGCTGGGAGACCGGTACATAGTTTGTCTAATTGCTGCCCGGCCCCGCTGGGCGTAAGATTACTGAATGGCGTTGTGATTTCTAGGGCTAACGGGATTGAGCGCTTCAGCGAGACCAGGTTGTTAGAGAAACAATTCAACTTGAGGAAGAGGCTTTGATTGATTTTAGCCCCGGCTATTGCCTAAATCCGGTTGCTTTGTTTCTGACATATTCTTTATATCAGTAGGAAATTAAATTTTTATTAAAAGTTTCTTAAATTTTCTTAAAATTGTATTTATAATTACCTAGTCGCCACTCTAGGGTTAAATAACTAAAAAGGTGCCAATTTTTCAAGATCATACTTCGAGAAAAGGGATAAGTTGGGCGGATCTGGGGTTTTTCGAGTTACGAACGGCTTGAGATGATGGCCGAGAAAGCTGATGAAAGAATCTAGGTTTTTAGTGAGCGATCTGCGCTTCCTGAAGACCTTGAAACTCTTAACAAGGTGATAAATCTTCATCAAAACACACTTATTCTGATCTAAAATCTTTTCATAAATAATGGCTGCTAAAAACAGGCAAAGTCTAATCAAGGCCACTAAATTAATAAATTTCTTGAAACTCAAAACTCGAATCTTTTCCAGCATAAACTTAGTTTTAACCCTCTTGAAGCTGTTTTCAATGCCCCATCTATCTAAATATTTTTTTACAAATTCTTCAGCTGAATATTTTTCTTTTGGCAGGTTTGTCAGCAAACAAATTTCCTCTTTTTTCTCAAGATGTTCATGAATAATCACAGCAAAAACAATGTCGGTTTTCACTTTGTTATTGTGGTGATCGAGCAAATATATTTCATGTTTCCCAGGTTTTAAATCTTTGATTTTTATGATCTCTCCAGTCTTTTTTACCACTGCTAAACGATTTTTTTTGATTCGGCAAATGAATCTAATTTCTTTTTCAGATAGATCCCGAAAGAATTGTTTATGGTCATTTCCTCGATCCATTAGCCAAATTCCGTTGCCATCAAATTTTTCGGCTAACTCAAAAATCAACTTCTTCCGAGTTTGATTCAGCGTATGCTTATCCGCCAAATCCGGTTTGAATTTGAGCAAAACATTACCAACCCCAATGCCGTGAAGAAAATACCCAGTGCTCTTTTTCCGCTTGCTGCCGTCCCAAATTTTGGAAATTTTTTCCATCACTTTTGCGTCTTCTTTGGCGATATCGCAGAGGTTATAGGGGATGCTCGTGTCCTCTTCAACCAGCTTTTTCGCTTGCTTCAAAGCCAGTTCATCAACTTTTTCTTCTAGCTCGTTGTTTTTTAAATGCCTAGAAAATTTCCTTGCCTGTGGTTTTACAAATCGCTCATCTTCCGGCACAAGATGCCTCAAAATTGGCGTTCCCTTGATGAGAATCTGTCTAACAAGTGTGTTTATGCAATTTTTTTGAGGCTTACTAAATTCAGAAATTACTGCATTTAATTGGTTTCTTAAGCAATCCAAAGTATATTTATCCATGGAAAAAGGGCTAAATTGTTTGTTTTGTTCACCTACATTTTAACCCTTTTTTCAGTTTTTTTTGGACTTTTTCGTAACTTTTTCACACCTATTTTTGCCCTGAACCTAGGTAGATACTCATTTTGTGCTTTGAAAAATTGGCACCTTTTTACTTAGTAGAAATTCCCAAAAGATGTTTTTTGTGGTATAATGTGATATTAAGAAACACCATTTTTATAACCAAAGACAAATGAGTACACCTGAATCTCGCTTAGAAGAATTGGAAAACCTTGAAAATAAGGACGTCTCGACATTATTATTATCACTGCAACAATTCGCTGATAATGGACAGGGAGAGCAAGCTTATGAAATCATATTTCATTTGGCGTCAAGCACTCCTCAACTTCAAATCACAACGGACAAGGGAACTTTTACAGTTCAAGAATTATTGGATATGATCCATAAAAATCCCGATTCTATAACAAATCTCCCTCAAATAATCCAAGCCGCTGCTCAGTTCGATGCGGAAAAAACTAATTTTCCCCTTCCGGATATAGACGGGGAAACAAAACAACAAGTAAACAGAACACTTTAGAGCTAAATTTTTCTTAAATTCAGCTCCTTAGATTCCAGATCGAAACGCAACTAAAAAGGACATCTCAGAAGGAGTATGATGTTGAAGTCAAACCCAACATCTAACCAAGCAAAGATGCCCCACAGGC
>CAYMGN010000053.1:0-9461 GCA_964389995.1 uncultured Candidatus Peribacteria bacterium
AAGAATTAGTGGGTGATCAAGCCAGCTTAGAGCAGGACAGTGTCTTGGTGATTGATGAAGTGCATGAATGGAATCAAAATATCGAAACTCTGATAGCCTGGGTACGTAACCAGATTGAAAATGGAGTGCCGTATAAGGTTGTGTTGATGTCCGCTACTTTAAATCGTGAGCAATTGCAGCAGTATTTTGGACAAAGCGCAATAAAAGTCGGTGAGGTGGACGTTCCCGGCCGTCTTTATCCCATTAAAAAAGAACAGGCCGATCCCAAGGAAAAAATTATGAAAATTATGGAATTAGTGAAGGCCGGTGAAGACGTTTTGGTTTTTGAGCCGGGCAAGAGAGAGATTGAAGGTACTATTAGTAAATTAAAGAAAAAGGGCTGTTCAGCGGTGATTTTGCCTTTGCATAGTCGTTTGAAAGCTGCTGAGCAGCAAGAGGTTTTTCGGATGGATTTTCCGGTACCAAAAGTGGTGGTTGCCACTAATATTGCTGAAACTTCAGTAACGATCCCGGGGATCACGGCAGTAGTGGATAGTGGTTTGGAGAGAAGGATGGAAATGGTCAATGGGGTACAGATACTCCGCTTGGGTGACATCAGCCAGGCGAACTGTATGCAAAGAGCAGGGCGTGCCGGTCGTTGCGCCCCCGGTAAATATATACTCTGTTCTCATAAGTCGATTGTCAGTCGTCCGAAGTTTGCCATCCCGGAAATTTGTAGTGGTCGTTTGGATAATTTAGTGCTCAATATTGCTCGGGCCGATTTGGATATTGATGATTTACAGTTTGTGCATCAGCCCGACTCTAAAGTGATCCAAGGTGCCAAGGAGACCTTGAAGGCCATAGGAGCTTTGGATGATAATGGTAAGATTACCCCAATTGGTAGAGAGATTCGTAAGATTCCGGTCGAGGCTAGACTAGGGCGGATGATCGTTGAAGCAATGAACAAAAAATGTCTGGAGCCGGTGGTTACCATTGCCGCCTCTTTGATGAATGGCGGGATTCGTAGGAAAGAAAGGTGGCAATCTTTGTCAGATGAGCGTACTTGTGATCCATTGTTGGAATTGGACTTATATCGTATGGCTGAAATGATTCCCGATAACATGTTATGGAATCAAGGTATCGATGCTGGTGTTCTGAGAAAAGTGAGAAACTCACGAAAAAATATTCTCAAAGCATTACAAAAAAGAACTCGTCGATTTGACCTGGAAGCCAGTAGTAGTAATGAAGATTCCGAGGCGATTTTGGAATGTATCTTGAGCGGTTTTGTCGATCGGGTTTACGTTGCTGATTATGAGGGGACCTATCGGTATTGTGGTGAGGCGTATCCGGAAAAGCGCAATGTCGATCGCAATTCAGTTTTTAACGGTAAATATCCGCGGCCACAAATGGTAGTTGGGGATCCCAAAGACATTGAGTATCGAGATAGAAGAGGTAATTTGCGTATTATGAATTTGCTAACCGATATCACGCCTATTAGTTTAGAAATGCTCCAAAGGTTGGCTCCACATCTGATTACTGAGCGTCTACGGTCACATGAATGGGATAGTGAAACAGGTACAGTAAAGCGGAGGTATTCGATCCACTATCGCAATCAACGGATGCTTTTTGAAGGTTTGAGTGATGATATCGATCCGATCAAGGCTTCCAAAGTGTTAGCGAGACATTTTTTGGTCTATGATGAAGTGAGATCTACTTTTTTGCCTCAGGAGAGTTGGAAGTTGATTGATTATTACAGTGACCGTACTTCCAGTCAGATTTTTGATAAGAGTAAGAGCGCTCATATTGAAGAAGTGGTAGGAGCTCATCTTCGAGAAAAAGGGATTGTAGATCAGGCTAGTTTTGAAGCTTTTTGTGAACAGTATGGTCTTGAGGCTTTGGCGATGAGTGTCGATCACTTTATTTCAGCGGAAAAAAGAACTCGTTACGATCAATTGTATCCAGATCAGATCGAGGTTGACGGTAAATACGTCTCAGTGACCTACCATAGCCAATACCCCTACAACACTATTGATCTTGGATTTAGTGAAGAAGTGGCGCTAGCATTGAGATCTTCTCAACTGAGCTCTCTCTTTGACTACGATCAGAGACATAAACGATTTTATCTTGAAGGCGAGAGTGATCGTTTCCGTACTTTTACAGATATGCGTGATCGTCTTTTAAGAAATAAAAAAATGGCTGAATTGACTAGTGAGGACTCCGAGGTGATTCAGTTAGATCCCTATCGACCATTTCCAGAATTACCGGAGCCGGCTTCTTGTGGCGAAGAGTCAAAAATCGTGGTCTACCCCGGCTACCAATATGACAAGGAGCAGGGAGGAGTGAAGCTCTGTTGGTACCATGACCGTTATCGTGCGGAAAGTGACACTCATCGAGCTCTAGAAGTTGGCTATGGCGGTTTGATCAAGGAAGCGATGGCTGATTTGTCTGCGCAATTAAAGGACTTCATTGCTCAATGGTCCGAGAAAGACAAATACTATCATCAGTTAGTCAAAAAAGCGAAATCGCTGCTTTCCGATGTTAGTGGCTTAAGTTATCTCTATCAGATCAGGAGTAAGGTCAATCGCTGGCAAAAAATCCGGCAGCAATGGGAGGCTTTGCAGGATGAGGCTAAAAAGGCAGAAGAAAATTATCAAAATATGTTGTCTGATCCCAATGTTTTGTCTCAGTATCGAGTGCCGGTAGCAAAAGAAGGTTCGCCTCGCTATTGTGAAGTTTATGTGATTGATCAAAATGGCTATTATCGTGATCCGGATCAAAAGATTAATGACGGTGGTAATCGAGAGTACTATTGGGAGTTGATTTTCCCTGAGGAATTAATAGTAAAAACTTACCGCAAAAACATCAAGGATCCACAGAGTTATAGCTTTAAGATTGTCCAAAATCCTAAACAAGGCATGACAGACGAGCAAAGAGAGATTTTAACGGAGTTACGAATGGATTTTGATTCAGAATTGCGCAGTTTGCAGGCGCGTTTGAGACCGGCTCAAAGTTTGGATACTATTGTAGAGGTTGGTGGGGGAGGAGGCTTTTCTGATCTATTGAGAGCCCAATTGCAAGCGAGGGTTGAAGTAGTTGCTCAGGGGTCTGACGATGATGATAAGAAAATTAAAGCTAGAGAGCCCGATGTTGAGCAAGTGCCTGCCAAAGCGACTAATGAGGAAGAAAATGAGCAGGAGTCATCACGCAGTATTTATTTGGCGGCGATTGTGCGTGACACACAGATGACACATGGGCGTAATCTTAAATCAGAGTTTTATCTTCGAGGTCGTATCCAGCGTGTGGGTTTGATGCTCAATGAAGGCGAGCCTTTTCAAATGGAAATGGCTAATTACGTACGCAATGCTTTGCGAGAAATGATCGACGAATACAGCCAATATCCGGAATTAGAAGAGCAATTATTAGAACTCGAAACTTTTATTGAAAAGATAGAAGAAGCGATGATGGAATACAAAAAAGAGGAGGCGATAGCGGCGGAAAAAAGAAAAGAAGCGAAAAGGCTGGCAGCGATAGAAGCGCAAAAGGCCGCTCAACAGCAAGTAATCGCTGAAAAGAGACAGGATCTGACCAAGATCAATAAAGAGATTGAAGAACTAGCAATAGAAATTGCTGAAAAACAACAGGAGTTGGATCAGGTAAATTTAAGATTAGGTGAGGCTTATCGGAGTGGAACCAATAGGGAGATCAAAAGTGCTATGGATGCGAGCAAGAGGCTTACGACAGAACTCGAGCAACTACAATCAAGCGCTGAGGCACTCAATGAACAAGCATTCGAATTAATGCTAGAAATCGAAGAGTAGCTTTAATTTAGCGCAAAACGCGACCACCATCGTCTTCTGCCTCGCTATCGTCACTGGTTTCACCTTCGTCTACTACGAGACCGGGTGGATTGTTGTTGTCTAGCTGATCAATGATTTGATCTTCGGTTGTTGGTGGCTGTTCCATCGCTTCGTCGTCTGTTGGTTCTTCTACTGGGTCGAGAGGTTCTTCGTTGGTTTCGTCGGCGTTTTCATCTACGGGTAATTCGCTATCCTCCGTTTCCGCAAAGGGATCGGGGATGCTTGGTGGTCCTCCGGCGTTGTCGCCACCCAATTGATTATTGAGTGTGGGGCCTTCGTTGTTTTCGACAGAGGCATCACTGCCGCCAAAGATGGCATTAAAAGCAAAGTAACCACCGGCGAGGACGACGATGAGGACGATGACGATTACCCCGATTTTTATTAATTTTGATTTACCGCCTTTTGCTCCTTTTTCGTCTGAGCTGGCAGCGTCGAGGGCGGCATTTAATTGTTGGTCGAGGTCGCCGGCTCCTTCTTTTGGAGTGATATTGACTGGTTGATTGGGCTTTTTGTCCATTGGAGGGAGGCCCACTTGGGGTTTTGGTGCTGGGGTCGGAGTGGCAGCTGGTTTCTGCGGTTGTGCGGTTGGTGGCGGAGTGACTGGTGTTGGCGCGGGTGTGCTGCTCGGGGCTTGTGCCGGTGGAGTAGCAGGCGCTTGTGTTGGAGGTTGTGGTGTAGCGGGAGTAGCTGGTTTTGGTGCCGCACCTGGAGTTTGTGTTGGTTGATTGGCTGGCGTGGTGGTCCCGGTACCACCAGGAGCACTACCCATTGGCGGTGGTGGTGGGATATTTGGGATATTACCCGGTTGGGGATTTTGTTGATTTGGATTGTTGTCGTCAGCCATGATTTTTGTATTTAATTTTGCTTAGTGTTGTAGAAAAAATTATTCCGTGATGTCTGGAGGGAGGATATTTTCGATCGCGCCCCATTCGCTTTCCATATTTTCCGGTACGATCAAGGTTACTTTGTCTCCGACTTCTCCCTTGTAATAAGTGACAGATGCGAGGAGGACTTTGTAAGCTTTGCCTTCGGCGATCACTTTGTATTGTCCGTCTTCGTAGGTCAAGGTACCGATCAGTTTTTTGCGTTCTACCGGTCCGATTTGTTTAAACAAGAAACTACCGTCGTCTTTGACCGTTAGTTTCAAAACATCTCCAGGGACTAGCTTGGATTTACTGGCGTAATTGGCTGGAATGGGATACTCCTTGCCGTTGTTGTCGAGCATTGTTTGCCCGTTAAACACACCTTCGATGATATTGCCTCCTTCCTCAAGGTCGCTTGTTGGACTTGGTGCGCTGAGTTTTGCACCTTTAGCTTGAGGGATACTTTCGTCACCACTAATTAATTCATTGAGCATTAATTTAGCGCTGCGTAATTTTGCTTCAGCAGCTTCAATAGTTTCTTTGATCAATGTGAGCTTGGAAGATTGAGACATTGTGTTTATTTTTTATTTTCTGATTCTTTTTATATTTTACCAAAAAAAATCCTTTTTGGCTAGGACTTTTGGCTTTCCGGATTCATCTTTTCCATAATATTTTTGAGGGCGGCACGGCGGATTTGACCGAGATTGGCAAAGATACGAAAGGTAAAGACCACGGTCGCAGCAAGATAGAGGTCCAGTCCGAGCTTTTCGCCGAGGAGGGTGATGCCCAAGGCCAACAAGCTATTAAAGACCAAACCGGTGGCAAAGATCACGCTATTAAATTCGTCATGGGAGACCTCAGCTTTGATTGCACCAAAAAGCGCATCGAGGATCGCGATAATGATCACCGCAGTGTACTTGATGTATTCGATGGGGATGGAAACATTGCTCAAAATCCCAATGATAATCCCTGCTAAAACCCCAACTAAAGCCCAAACCATAGATGATTGTTATTTATAGCAAAAATACCATCAAATCTCCTGTGCGGCAAATTATTTGTAGATGATCTTATCACCGTTGCGCCCAGCAATACGGAGATCGATGTATTGGAGCGGCTCATTGTAGATATCCAGTTGTACCAAGGCTTTTTTTAGTTTTTTAAATTGTTCTTCGGACGGTCTTTGGATGTCGAGCCAGAGATAAAAGTCCTTTTCAGTGAGGAGATGGACTTCACGGGCTATTGGTTTGTACTCGGTTTCGATCAAGCGCATCCCAAATTTATCAGTAAAATAGATTTGAGCTTCGAGGATATAGCGTAGTTTGTCTGCGGAAATGATCGGGCGATCGACATTGACCGATTCGTCGTTTTTGACACGGATGTAGGGGAGGCTGGGGATTTCGGAGTTTTGCTTGACGCTGTAGCCGAGAGAGTTGATTACGTAACTGGTTCGGAGATCCTGGTCTTCGTAGATTACATTAGCAACTAGGGGGTGTTCGCTGTAGCTGATTACTAGAGTTTTCGGATATTTTTTTTTGAGAGTGATATTGTTGATTTCCTTAAATCTGGTTTTGAGGTTGTTGATCAGCGGTTCTTTTTCGATCTTGGCGAGGTTTTCGCCCACTAGCACTTCCATTTGGTCCTGGATGCGATTTTCGAGGAAGGGGCTGGTGATTTCTTCATTGGCGATTTCGATTTTTTCGATCGCAAAGAACTGAGAAAAGTTAATTAGGTAAAAAAATCCAAATAGAGCGAGGACAATCAGCCCCAACCATAGTTTCTTGGGATTGCTCTTTTTCTTGGTGATCATCCGACTGCGACGTCTTTTTTGTCTTTTGATCTTTGCACGTTTGAGCATTTTTTGTATGGTTTATTTACCAGCAATAATATATAGGAGAAAACATGGATTTTAAAGCGGCGCTTCAATTTTTGGCTACGAGGCCTTCCTATGAGGATTTGGTTGTCTATCGTTATGATAAAAAAAGTTTTGATTTAGGGCGGATGCAACGGGCGATTGAGCTTTGGCGCTTGGATTTGTCTCCGTTGCGCTTTTTGCATGTGGCCGGGTCGAAAGGGAAGGGGACAGTTTCCCACTTATTGGCTGGTTATCTTGCAGCTGAAGGCAAGGAGGTGGGGCTTTTTACTTCTCCTTATGTAGATAGTGTGCGTGAATGTTTTTGGTTTGATGGACAATTAATTTCTGAGGCGGATTTTGAGCGATTGGTGGGGCGGGTGGCCGTTTTTTTGGAAGAAGAAGAGGTGGAGCTCACGTATTTTGAGGTTTTGACTTTTATGGTTTTGATTTATTTTGTGGAGGTGGGGGCGGGATTCGTGGTTTTGGAAGTGGGGATGGGTGGACGGCTGGATGCCACTAATGTGGTGTCAAATAAGTTGGTGACGGTGCTCACCCGGGTAGAAAAAGAGCATCAGGAGGTGCTGGGGGAGAGTGTGGAAGAGATTTTAGGTGAGCAGTTGGGGATTGGGCAAGAGGGGACTCCCTGGGTGATTGGTGCTCAGGAGGCGGAGGTTTTGGCGTTGGTGAAGGAAAAACTGAAAGAGAGGGAATATTATTTAACTGAATCAGGACCTTATCAATCGGCTTTGGCGGAAAATGTGGTGACGGCGGCTTTGGCTTTGGAGAAGGCTTTTGGGGCTGTGGATGAGCGGCGCTTGGGGTCGGTAGCGGCGGAGTTGGTTTTGCCGGGGAGGGTGGAATGGCGGGAGCTTAGCTCAGGCAAGGTGCTTTTTGATATGGCTCATACACCCTCGAGCTTTGCTAACTTGGTGGGTTATTTAAAGCGTGAATTTCCTCACAAAAAATATCTACTGGTGATTTCCATTATGAAAGGGAAGCAATTGGTAGAAATGCTACAAAAATTGATTCCGCTCGGTGATTTTAGAGTCTGCTTCACTAAAACCCATCCTCAGAGAAGCGTGGATCCTGAGGATCTTCTAGCTGTTTTTAGTAAGATCAGTGATCGGTCAGCCTGGATCGGTACTTGGGAGGAGGCGCAAAAAACCTTGGAAGAGGATGAAATATTGGTTTTGACCGGTACTCACTTTCATGTATTGACATTTTGATTTTTACATTTATAATGCAGGGCCGTCATTAGACGGTGCATTGTCTTGTCCTTCCGTAAGGATGCGGGGGGAGGACATGATCATTTTGTCAGGAAGGAGAATTTTGATGAGCAAGCGAAAAACTCACAAGCCATTGGATGTTCATCACATTCATGTGCCATGTGATGCTCCATTTCAACCAAATCAGCCGAAAAATAGCTATTTTGGAGGTTTTTCTCAGGACGATTGTAAAGCCCCACAAGGGCCATCGTCGCCGCTCACGACAGAAGCGCGGCAAAAACTCCTGACTAAAAAGGCGTTGGAAGCAACTCAATAATGTTGTTTTGCTTCCAACGCCGAAATTTTTTTGTGGTCGTTTTTAGAGCTTAGCGCGTGCGGCTTCGACTTTTTTTTGTAGTTCAGCTTGTTTTTTTTTGCGACGTTCAGCAGCGCCTTCTTTGTTTTTACGATTACGTGCTTTGGATTTAGGGCGGATGTTTCCGACTAATCCGTGTTGTTTACTAGAACTTCTGTTAGTCATGTTTGTAAGTTAGGGACGGATGCCACTGTATCAGCATTAAGTCATTTTTTCAACTGATAAAAGCGATTTTAGCTTCTTTTCGGGGATGAGATCGCGGCTTTTGACTTCTTCAGCGATGGTTATGCCCTTTTTTAAGGCACTTTTAACGATTTCTGAGGTGAGGGCGTAGCCGAGGGTGGGGGCGAGGGCAGTGGCAGTGGCTAAGCTATTCTCGAAGCTTTCGGTGATTGATTTTTCATTGATTTTGATTTCTTTGAGACAGAGATTGGTGGTCATGGTGATACCGTTGGTGAGGATTTGGAGCGATTCGAGTAGTTTGGCCATGATCAAGGGGCAGTAAACATTGAGTTCGAAATGGCTGCGTTGAGCGCAGAGGGCGATAGTTTGGTCATTGCCGATGACGGCAAAAGTAATCATGTCGAGACATTCGAGGATGGAGGGATTGATTTTGCCGGGCATGATTGAGGAGCCTGGCTGCACTGCCGGCAGAGTTAATTCTTTAAATCCGGTTTTGGGTCCGGTACTCATCAGTTTGAGATCTTCAGAAAAATTGAGGAGATTAGTGGCGAGGGAGCGCAAAGCGGCAGAAAAATTAAGAAAGACATTCATATTATTGGCGATTTCAGTAGCGTTTTTGGCTTTTTTAAATGTGATGCCGGTGTTTGCGCTGAGATTGGCGATCATTTTATCCTTATATTGGGGGTGGGCGTTGATCCCGGTGCCGACTGCGGTGCCACCGATGCCCAGTGTCTGTAGTTTTTCGCTTCTTTCAGCGAGCATTTCTTTACTGTTTAGGAGGGCTTGGTGATAGGAGTCTAGTGATTGTCCGAGAGTGATCGGGACGGCGTCTTGGAGGTGAGTGCGGCCGACTTTGACGGTTTTTTTGGCTTTGGTTGCTAGTTTTTCTAGCTGGTCGAGCATTTTGTCGAGGGCTTGATAGAGATCTGGGAGGGCAAAGAGTACGGCGATGCGAGTGGCGGTGGGGATTACATCATTAGTGGATTGAGCCATATTGACGTGATTGTTGGGATGGACGTGCTCGTAGAGACCTTTTTTGCTGCCAAGGATTTCATTGGCGCGATTGGCGATGATTTCGTTGGCGTTCATATTGTAAGAAGTGCCGGCGCCGGCTTGGAATTGGTCGAGGGGGAAGTCCTGGTCAAA
>CAYMGN010000054.1:0-6728 GCA_964389995.1 uncultured Candidatus Peribacteria bacterium
CACCAAACTATTCACATAAGCGGCATAGTCACTTTCCTCATCCAAATCCTCAAAATAAATACTACCATCATCACTGATTTCGATTTGCGCCAGCAGTGCCAACTGTTTGACCGCTTCACCACGAGACAATTCCTTCTGTTGTGGGATATAGAGAATATTACTAATAGCATAGGCTCCACTCTCACGATCAGTTGCTTGAAGGTAATACAGACCGGCCTCAGCAAAATTTGGCTTAAAGAAGCGATAAGGTCTTGCAACCCATCCCTCATTCTCTAAAATCTCCTCACTAGTATCAAACAAATAATAACTCCTATTTTTGCCGTCCACCGTCATTTCATGGTAGGTCATTTCCATCTCTTCCAATTCCATTTCCGGATGGTACAATACTTCAAAATCCAAGTTTTCCTCGGCCACATCTACTTCATAACCGAGGCTGACTTCTCCGTCTTCATCCGCTGATTCCACTCTCAGATTTTTGATCTTTGCCGGATAAGTAAAGTAATCTAATTGAAAAACATTGTTGCTCAAATCGCTATCTTCCTCAAAGATCAACTCTAATTCCGCTTTGCCGGCATTAAATCTCGGATCCAAAATCAGATTGTAGTCTTCAAATAGATATTCTTCACCCACCTTTAGATTAAAATTACCTCCATCATTAGCGATTTCCGTCGCTTGTCCGCTAAATTTATTTTCCAGATAAACCTTTTTATCCAAGATCAAACCGCCTTTATTTCTTATCCTTACATCCACCGCTGCTTCATCTTTTTGCAAAGGGCTGCGCGATTTAAAGCTTACTTTTACCAATTCCAAATCCGCCGCCTCAAAAAATCCCTGACGATAATAATCCTCCATCAGCTTCATCACACCGTTTTCCACTACTTTAAAGTCCTCCCCCCGATTCCAAAACATCCCTGTAGCTACCAAGGCAGCGAGCACAGCCGCTCCCAAGACCACTTTTTGCTTCATTTTTATTTTTGTTTTTAACCTAACTTATCCCCTTATTTTAACACAAAACTCAATTTTTTTCAAACTTTCCGTAGCTCGGAGCCAAGTCTTTTCCCCTCTTTAAGAAAAGTGCTGATTTTTCGCAGAAATTGCCCTCTTTTTCACATTGATCTTCATACAGTTTCCAACCGTAGAAATAGTAAATAGGATCATGATAGTTGCTAAAGGATCCCGCTTTTTCTAAAGCCATCTCCGCCAACTGATATTCTCCAGCACTCCTCAATCCATCAGCCAAGAGATAACCATAATAACTTTGCTTCGGCCGCCAGAGATCGGCTTTAGCAAAATCATTCAATACAGTTTCACCCCTTCCTGCAGCCAAATCCTCCAGCCCCCGCGCCAATGCCCTATCGCCAACCACCGGCGCTGCCCCCTGCAAAAACACCACCAATACCGCCACCAATCCACAAAATCCAGCCACTACTTTCCTTTGAGTAACATTTCTCAAATACTTAATCCTCACCTTCTTCTCCGCAGCCAAACCAATTACCAGCGCCCACACAAAAACCAAAATCACCAAATCACTAATCGTCGAAAAAGAAAGCATATTGTTCAGCCCCAAGCCAAGATTAGTGGCTATAAATAAAGCCTTTAACTCCCGACTCTCCAGGCTCCGCGCGACATAAATAAATAGATTCACCAATGCCAAGAACCAAAAAATCCCCATCACTCCCAGATTTACCATTAATTCCAGGATCATATTGTGCGCCTTATCCGGCAGAGAATTTGCCGCTTCATATTTCCCAATTTCCGGATCGAGATTAGCCGGCACCACCAAACCAAAGCTCTCCAGTCCATGCCCCAACAAAGTCCGCTCACTAGCCGTTTGCACTGCCGCCTGCCACACAATCTGCCGCGATTTCCAAGAACGCAAATTATCAGCGTTTAAGTCAAAACGACTACTATCAAACCACCAAACCGCCGTCACCAACGCTACTAAAAAAACCACTAATTCACTAATCAAAAAGATCTTTCGCGCTTTGCGATCTTTCAAAATCAAGAAATACAGATTTAGCCCCAATATCAAAGCCATCAATCCCGCTCGACTCCCACTAAAAATCATCATCACCATCGTCATCCCAATCCAAAGCACCGCCCACTTCCGCCAAAAATGCAGCAAAATAAAAAGTGAAACCACAAGATAACTCGCCAGATAGCTCGGATGCCCCAAAGTCGCAAAAATCCGCCCCTCCGCCACCAAGCGCCAATCAAAAATCACACTATAAACAATCACTATCAGCCACCCGGCCACAACAAATTTTGCCCCCAACCTCCAGTCCTCTTCTTCCTTAAAATTAGCTATCAACAACAGCAAGAAAAGCAAAATCGTCAGCCAAAAAAATCCCCCCTGCATCCGAAAATAACTCCCCCAAAAGCTCAACTCCGGAGCCACAGAAAAAAACGTCCCCAGCAAAGTAACAGCCATACTAACCACCATAAAAACCTGCATCGCCCTCGATTTCAGCAGCTCCGGTACCAAAAATTGCTTCTTATTCCTCAACTCCCAAGTCCAAGCAAACAAGGCCAAGAAAGCCAGAATTGTAAAGAGCACATTTTTGATCAAAATAAACTCCTGATGCAAGTAAGGTAAAAAAGCAATCGGGATCAGAGTGAACACTAGGCCCAGTAAGAGATTTGTAATTTTAATTTTAGCCACTATAATGTCTCTACTTAAATCAACTTATGGCTAAATATATCATCCAAGGTGGCAAAAAACTAGCGGGAACCGTCACTATCAGTGGTTCTAAAAACGCTGCTCTCCCGATCATCTGCGCCACTCTCCTTACAGAAAAAAAATCCGTCCTCAAAAACGTCCCTGATATTTCCGACGTTTACTCCATGATTAAGATCATCGAATCTCTCGGAGTCGAGACCACTTTCGAAAAAAACACTCTCACCATCGATCCCTCTCAGATGAAAAAGAAGGCAACTCCCGAAGATCTCGTTAAAAAAATGCGTGCCTCTATCCTCCTCCTCGGTCCACTGGTAGCCCGCTTTAAAGAAGCAAAAATGGCCTTCCCCGGCGGTTGCGTCCTCGGCAAAAGATCTGTCGATACCCATACTTATGCTTTTGAAGAATTAGGCTGCCAAATCATCGATGACAAAAAAGGCCTCCACATCAAAGCAAAGGCCCTCGAAGGCAAAAAAATCGTCCTCCCAGAATTAAGCGTCACCGCCACCGAAAACGCCATCATGGCCGCAGTTTTAGTCCCTGGTAATACCGAAATTCGTCTTGCTGCCACCGAACCTCACGTCCAAGACCTCTGTCACTTTCTCGTCTGCATGGGCGCAAAAATCACTGGTATCGGCACCAACAACATCCATATCAAGGGAGTCTCTAAGCTCAATGGCTGCGAATACTCAGTCACCGGTGATTATCTAGAAGCCGGTACCTTTGCCATCGCCGCCGCCATCACTAACGGAGAAGTCACCATCAAGGGCATCGACCCAAATCAATTAGACATCGTCCTCCAAAAGTTTAAAGAACTCGGTATCACAATCACCACTACTAAAAATTCTCTCACTGTCCATCCCCACAAAAAAATCATCAATCTCAAAAGCCTCCGCACCGGCATCTACCCTGGCTTTCCCACCGATCTTCAAGCCCCCTTCTCCGTCCTCCTCACTCAAGGCAAAGGCGTAAGCAAAATCTTTGAAACTCTCTTCGAAGGTCGCCTCGGATACCTCTTTGAGCTCGAAAAAATGGGTGCCCACGTCGAAATCCTCAATCCCCATCAGGCCATCGTCATCGGGCCCACCGAACTAAAAGCCGTCCCTATCTCCAGCTGTGACATCCGCGCCGGAGCCGCCATGATTATCGCCGCCCTCGCCGCCAAAGGCGAAACCGAGATCTCCCACATCTACTACATCGACCGCGGCTACGAACGCATGCACGAAAAACTCAGCGCCCTCGGTGCCTCTATCCAAAGAATCGAAGAAGACTAAAAACTAAACTCCACTCGGCCATCGAGGTCATTGCGATAGATCTTTTTTACCCCTTGTCTGGCCAGGGCTCTCAGAGTCTCCGGATGAGGGTGACCATAACTATTGTTAACTCCACATTGGATCACCACAATCGCCGGATCCACCGCCGCCAAAAAAGCCGGACTTGAGGCCGTACGACTCCCATGATGCCCCGCCTGATAAATATCCGCCTTTAGCTCCACCCCCGCTTTTAAAAGCTCTTCCTCTGCCTCTACTTCCAGATCTCCGGTCAACAGGATCTTTTTATTGTCCACACTGATTCTCATCGCCACCGATGAGTTATTGACATTTTCAAATTCCCGCCCCGCCACGTTTTCCAACGGATAGATCACATCAAAATAAACATCCCCAAAACGAAAATCCTGATCACTTACCGCAATCTGCACTTCCAATTCCTCCTGGTCGATTTCCCGCAAAAATTCCTCATAAGCACTATTTTTATAAGTCGCCCCACTCAATAGCACCATCTCCACCTCATATCGCTTCAAAACCTCCACCAATCCCTCTAAATGATCGGCATGCGGATGGGTCAGCACTAGCATATCCATACTCTTATCAAAAAATGGCATTACCTCAGCCAATTCTTCTAAAACCGCATTCCCCGGCCCCCCATCAATCAAAATCTGATGATTTTCCGGAGTCACCACCAAAGTCCCATCTCCCTGCCCAATATCCAAAAAATAAAGATGAAAACGCCCATCAGGCATCTCCAGCCACAGCCCCCAAGCCAGACAATAAAGCCCTACCATCAGCCAACAAAGCTTTTTCTTTAAACTATTTTTCAGCACAATCATAAAGCGGCCGGTTTTATCCGACCGCATTATGGCATCTAGGGCTTAAGAAACTCTTAAATTTTCTTAAAGTTTTTTATTTCTCTTCTTTCTACGCGTAATCATCCGTCCCAAAGCTACTGATCCCAGCATCAAACCAGCCATTCCTGGACCGGTTTCAGGCAGAATCAATTTTGAGACTACACCTTCAGTTTCATTACCTTCTTCATCTTTTTGCGTCACCTTAAACCAGTATTCACCGAAACTCAAACCATCAATTTTATACTCGGTTACGTCCGGATCCAATACGGCTTCTTGCTCGTAGTTTTCCCCATCTGTACTGAGATAAACGATTTGTTCTAGGATCGTACTCGCTTGGTTTTCTGGGATTTGCCAAGTCAAAGTCACCAAGTACTGACCGGCATCAAAGATCTTACCGGCGAGGAAGTTTGCTACTTCTTGTACCGTTTCGTTATCTGGATCAACATTTCCATTGTCTTCACCACCGCTACCCGTTCCTTGGAAATTAAGGCTGGCATCAGCAGTTTCGATTTCATTTCCCGCTTCATCAGTGATCCCGGAAACAATTACGAGATATTCCTTCGCTTCTTGAGGAGCAGTAGTCACCAATGCAGAAGCATCTTCTACACCATCACTATTGTCACCAAGTTGTACACCAAGGAAAGTCAACTCACTATTGTCATCAGTAGCCAAAACTCTAAAGTTCTGAGCTGGATCAATACCGAGAATAATTGTTTCACTAAAGTTCAAAATAATATTTTCTTCATCGATCACTTCCACACTTTCTAGTACTGGTGGAGTAGTGTCGTCAGTTTCTGGCTCTTCTTCAGCCGGTTCCTGATCAGTTCCATCAAATTCAGCCGTATCAGATGTACCACTGATGATTGGATTACCAGCTTTGTCAGCCACATCAATACTGACAGTAATAGTATAGGTTTGTTCAGGATCTTGAACGGTTGTTGTCAAAAGCACTGTAGCATCACTATTATCTTCCGGATCCAATTCTGCCGCCGTTACTTCAAGCGGTTCAAAATCTTCATTTTCGATCACGAAAGCATCTTCAGGATTGTCCGAAGGAAGCACCACTCCTTCAGAAAACTCCACACGCACTGTAACATTATCTACAGCTTCAGCGTCAGTTACTTCCGGCGCTTCACTGTCGTCAGCATTGGGATCAGCAAGATCATCACTAGGAGTAGCACTGGCCTCAGTCGCCCAAGCCAAACTTTCATTTCTCGGATCTGCACCATCATAGGCGATCACTGAGAAATAATAAGTAGTGTCATTTTCCAGTTCTTCCACTACAAATTCCAAGGTATCTCCGACATCTTCATTGAAGTCGTAACTTTCACCTGGTTCATCTACAGAGCTTAAACCATAATGTACTTGGTATCCAACTATTCCGGTATCGTCAGTAGCTTCATCCCAAGTAAGTCTCACTGCACCGTTTAATGCCTCGGCCTCCAATCCTTCAACGTCGCTGGGATTTTCCGCGTCGTCTTCGACTGAAGCAGCCTGAGCTGTGCCATATCCGGCAAATAATGTGAGGACCATAGCACCCAGTGCAAATAGTGCTAGTAGTCTACGCAATGCAGTTTTCTTCATGATGCTTTTGTTATTTTTGTATTTGTTTTGCGCATATGTATTGATCTGCGTATCGATATTCTTTTGAGAATACTTCATATAATTATAACAAAAAGACAGGAGATAATCAATAGCCTATATTAAAAATAATTTCAAACCTTTTTCACAAAACTCCTTGCCAGAGCAAAGCCACTTTGCTTAATATGCAACCATGAAATTTACCATCGACCCCAAAATCTTTGCCCAAGAGCCGGAATTAAAAATCGGTCTCATCTTGATTAGATCCTTTCCCAATCAAAGGCGGATTTCCGCTTTAGAAAGTCTCCTCCGCGGTCTCTCCGCCCAAAGAGCAAAAGAATTTCA
>CAYMGN010000054.1:6738-9261 GCA_964389995.1 uncultured Candidatus Peribacteria bacterium
ACTGGAAATAGTTCGTGCAATGTGCATTCTAGTCAAAAGAATTTCAAGGCCAAGATCTCCAACGAGAAAGAAGAATCGACGCTTGGTATAAAGCCTTCGCCCGCTTTGGCATCAACCCTAAAAAATATCTCCCACCCCAAGCTGGTTTACTAAATGCCACTATCCAGGGAGAACAAGTCCCCAATATCAATTCTCTCACCGATCTCGCTAACTATTTTGCTTTAAAACATCTCTTGCCGGTCACTGCAATAGATATGGATAAACTATATGGCGACATCGACTTGACCTATACTAAGGGTGGTGAACCTTTCAGGCCCCTAGGCTCCGTCCAAGTCCTCCACGCTCTCGAAGGAGAAGCTGCCATGATCGACAAAGGAGGTATCATCTCCCGCTACTGGAATTATTACCCCAGTGAAAGGGGAAAGGTAGACAAAAACACTGCCAACGCCATGCTCCTGATCGAGGATCTCAGCAATCTCCCCATCGATGCCTTCGGTGAATTATTAAAAGAAGCCCAAAACACCATCATCAAATACATCGGCGGCCAGATCGAGCCCTATATTTTGAATTCCGAAAAAAACTCCGTCGAATTAGGAGTCCAAGGTCGTCTCCAAGCCGACGATAGCCAAATCCCCCAATTAGAAAAAGACCGCCACGTAGCCACTAAAGTCCTCAAGATCATGCCAGAAACCGTAGACCCCGCTCTCCAAAGACAAAAAAAGAGCAATGTCCCAATGAAAAAAAAGCCCCCAATTGCCGTCAACGATCAATTCACCCTCAAGAGCAAGCTCGAAGACCTGATCCAAAAGGCTTTAAATACCAGATTTCCCGGACTCGGAACCCAAGAAATCTCTCTCGATCAACCCGAGGAACTAAATCACGGTGATTACGCCTGCAATCTCGCTCTCAAACTCACCAAAGAGCTAAAACTCCCACCTCAAGAAATCGCCGAAAAAATCGCCGATCAACTTAAAGCCAGCGACCTCCTGGAAAAAGTAGAAATCGCCGGTCCTGGCTTCATCAATCTCTTCCTCTCCAAACAAGCCCTCCACCGCGAGCTCAAAACCATTATCGAAGAAAAAGATCATTACGGCAGCCTTTCTAAAATTGATAAAACCATTGTTGTCGAGTACAGCTCACCAAATATCGCCAAACCTCTCGGTGCTCACCATTTGATCACCACCATCCTCGGCCAAAGTCTCTACAATATCCTCCAAAAAGCCGGGTTCAACTGTATCAGCGTCAATTATCTCGGCGACTGGGGCACCCAGTTTGGCAAATTACTCTACGCATACAAGCATTGGGGCGACAAAAAAGTCGTAGAAAAAGATCCTATCAGCGAGTTACTCAAGCTCTACATTAAGTTTCACGAAGAGGCGGAAAAAAATCCCACCATCGAAGATGAAGCCCGCCATCAATTTAAGATTTTTGAAAAAGGCGACAGCGAAAACCGCCAACTCTGGCAATGGTTCGTCGATGTCAGCCTCCAAGACCTCCAAAAGACCTACGAAAGACTGGGAGGCATCCAATTTGATCACAATAAAGGGGAGTCCTTTGTCGAGGATCAATTGAAACCCTTACTAAAAGAAGGTCAGGATCAAGGCGTTTTCGTCCCCGGTGAAGAAGGCTCTTTGATAGTAGAATACGCCGACGAAAGCATCCCGCCCTTCCTCGTCCAAAAAAAAGACGGCGCCACTCTCTACTCCACCCGTGATTTGGCAACGCTCAAGTGGCGCATCGAAAATTGGCATCCCGACCGCATCCTCTACGTGGTGGATTCCGCTCAAAGACTACACTTCCTCCAATTATTCACCGCCGCCTCACGCTTTGACTGGTATCACGGCGAGGGCGAACACGTATCCTTCGGCCGCATGCACCTCAAAGAAGGAAAAATGAGCACTCGTAAAGGCACGGTAATTTTGATGGAAGAGGTCCTAGACGAAGCCCTAAGTCGTGCCAAAGCGATCATTGAAGAAAAAAGCCCCCAACTTTCAGACAAGGAAAAAGTCGCTGAAGCACTGGCGATGGGCGCAATCAAATACAACATACTTTCGCAAAACCGTGGTACTGACATCACCTTTGATTGGGATCGGATGCTTTCTTTTGAAGGAAACAGCGCTCCATACCTCCAATACACCTATGCCCGCGCCCGCAGCCTCAACCGCAAATCCAACGAAATCACCAATGAATACCTCCCCGATCCGGACAACGCCCACGAAAAAATCCAATCCCTGCTCAGATTTTTCCCAAAATTCAGCGATGCCATTGCCTTTGCTGCCCGTGATTACAAACCAAACATCATCAGTAATTACCTCTTCAAGTTGGCTCAATATTTCAATGCCTACTACAACGCCGTCCCCATCCTCAAAACCGAAGACCCCCGCGAAAGAGAATTCCGCCTCACTCTCGCCCAAGCCACCGCCCAAATCATCAAAAACGGCCTCCAGCTCCTAGGCGTTGAAGTCGTAGAAGAGATGTAAGACCAAATAGATGATCGGCACATGCAGCATGTAAATAATCAGG
>CAYMGN010000055.1:0-5274 GCA_964389995.1 uncultured Candidatus Peribacteria bacterium
CGCTCAAGCAGCAGTCACTCCCCCACCAGTATCAGAAACTCCTCAAACAGGAGCCGAACAATAAACCACATCTCATTCCCCCTTCAAGGCTTCATAGCTTGGAGGGGATTTTTTATTTTCATTTTCCAGCTGCTCATGCTTAAATAAAAACATGAGTACAAATAAGCTCCCCCTTCACCTCTTCCATGGTGAAGACAATTACAACAGCCTCCAGAAACTAAAAGTATGGAAAGAGCAATTCCTCAAAAAGTTTGGCGAAGATGGTCTCGAACAAATCTCCGGCAAAAAACTCGACCTCCAAAATTTTGAGACTAATCTCCAAGCCCTACCCTTTCTCGCAGAGAAAAAAATGCTCATCATTGAAGACTTCTTTAAATTTGCAAAAAAAGAAGAAAACAAAAAAATGTCCGAGATTGTCAAAAAAACTCCTGACTTTACCATCCTCGTCCTCCTCGAAAATTCCTCCGCCGACAAACGCACCTCCCTCTATAAAGCGATCAAAAAGTCAGGAAACATCAACGAGTTTAAGGCACCAGAACTCCAAGAAATCACCAGCTGGATCACCCAGGAATCAAAAAAAATCGACCTCAAAATAGGCTTTGCCGAAACCCGCTACCTCGCCGAAATCTCTGCCCCAAACTTTTGGCAAATCTCCAGCAACCTCCAAAAATTAAAACATTTTGCTCAAGACGAACAAATTAATAGATCAACAATCGATCAGCTCATCACACCTACTCTCAAAGCCTCAATCTTTAAACTCACTGACGCCCTCGGAGCTAACCAATACCAAATAGCGATCAACACCCTCAATGATCTCAAAGAAAGCGGAGAAGAATTAACCAGAGTCTTTTATATGATCGTTAGACATTTTCGCATCCTCCTCCAGGTACGCGAATGCCTCGAAGAACACCTCCCCGAAAAAAGCATCGCCTCCAAACTAAAACTCCACCCTTACGTCGCCAAAAAAACTTCCCAACAAGCAAAAAGATTCCCCCTTCCCTTTCTTAAAAACATCTACCAAAAATTATTGGCAATCGACATCGATAGCAAAACCGGCAAGATCAAAACCTACGCCGATAATCAAACTCAATTCCAATTAGTTTTAGAACAATTAATCATCGAAAGCTGCAAGTGATAAAAATTGTCGAAAAAATTTACAAATGCTAAGTTAAGCTCACGTAGAAATTATCGACAACTATGGATAGCGCTTTAGTAAAAGTATTAACCGGCATCGGACTCAACGACAAAGAAGCAAAAGTTTATCTCGCTTGTGTCCAAAATGGCACCAGTGTCGTCTCCAAAATCGGATCAACTGCCGGCATCAATCGAGTCACCACTTACGACATCCTCGACAAGCTAAAGCAAAAAGGTTTAGTGAGCTTTTTTACTAAGAAAAAAACCAAATACTTCACCGCCCTCGATCCGGAAACCGTCCTCGAAGATTTCGAAAAAAAGACCAACGAACTACGCACTTCCCTCCCAAAATTCAAAAGACTCTCAGGAGAAACCAGCCACCCCCGCATACGTTACTTCGAAGGGCTCGAAGGCATCAAAGCCATCTACACAGACACCCTCAGCAGCAAAACCGAAATCCTCAACTACTCGAACTCCAGCGAAATCCGCAAACAATGGCCCAACTACGACTCAGAATACGTCGCCAAGAGAGCAAAGAAAAAAATATTCCTCCGCGGAGTAGCCCCTAAAGACTCTAAAGGACTAACCGTCCAAAACGAGGACAAAAGTTACCATCGAGCCTTTAGACTAATCAATGAAGAAAACTTCAACTTTACCAACGAAATCAACATCTACGACGACAAAGTCTCCATCATTTCTTTCAAAGACGAATTAATCGGCATGATCATCGAATCCCCAGAAATCGCCAACAGCCAAAGAGCCATTTTTGAAATCGTCTGGCAATTTGCCGAACTCGCCGACCTCCACGCCCAAGCCAAAAACAAACTCATGGAACCATTAAAAGGCAGCGAACTCACCGCTTCAATCGAAAAAACACTGAAAGAAACTCTCGAAAGAAAACAACAAAGAGTAAAAAAGAAAAGCAAATCTCCAAAATCAGAAGAGATCGAAACTACTCAACTAGACTCCAATCTTACTCTATTCTAAGAAACTACTTTTCCAAGGCACTAGCCACCTGCAGACATAATCCCTCCTCAAACTGTGGAGCAATAATTTGCAAGCCTACTGGCAGTCCCGCCTCAGATTTCCCTGCCGGCATAGACAAACCGGGCAAACCGGCAGCACTAGCAGGAATAGTCAAAACGTCAACCATATACATCGCCAAAGGATCATCAACCATTTCCCCAATCTTAAAGGCCGTAGAAGGCGAAACCGGAGCCACCAACAAATCCACTTCCTCAAAAACTTTTTCAAACTCCTTAATAATCAACGTCCGCACTTTTTGGGCCTTTTTATAAAACGCATCATAATAACCCGCCGACAAAACATAAGTCCCAATCAAAATCCTCCGCTTAACTTCCGCTCCAAAACCTTGCCCTCGCGCCTTAAAATAATAATCAACCATATCTTCCACCTCCCCCTCAGGTTTCTTGCCATAACGAATTCCATCAAAACGCTCCAAATTAGCAGACAACTCTGCTGGCATCGTCACATAGTAAGTAGCCACGGCATATTTTGTCATCGGCAAATCTACTTCCTTTATCTCCGCCCCCATTTTCTTCAATTTTTCGACCTGATTCTTCACCAATGATTCTATTTCCGGAGCCACCCCTTCACCAAAATACTGCTTCGGCAAACCAATCTTCAATCCCTTCACTTCTTTACCTAAGTATTGAGAATAGTCAGGCACTTCCCGCTCTGGAGTGGTAGAGTCATGAGGATCCTTCCCGGCAATTTCCTGCAAAACCAAAGCCAAATCTTCCGCAGATCGCCCCATCGGACCAACCGTATCCCAAGAAGAAGCCATCGCATTCACACCGGATCGACTTACTCGCCCATAAGTAACTTTCAGACCATAAACTCCACAAAAACTCGCCGGCAATCTAATCGAACCACCGGTATCAGTCCCCAAAGTATAAAAAGCCATCCCTGTCGCCAAAGCCGCCGCACTCCCGGAAGAAGAGCCACCGGCAACCCGCTCAGGATCATAAGGATTTTTAGTGGGACCAAAATAAGAATGCTCCCCGGAACCACCACAGGCAAACTGATCCATATTGAGCTTACCAAGCAGAACCATATCCTGCTCCTTTAACTTGCGAACCACTGTCGCGTCATAAGGAGGAACAAAATCACGCAAAATCGGAGCACAACAAGTAGTCCGCATCCCTTTGGTATAAAAAATATCCTTCAAAGCACAAGGGATCCCTGCCAAAAGACCTAACTTTTCTCCAGCAGCAAATTTTTCGTCCACCTTTTCAGCCTGGTCCAAAGCCCCCTCTTCATTTACCAGCACAAAAATATTTAACTGATCGTTTTTTTCTTTAATCGCCTCCAAACACGCCTTCGTCAAATCTACAGAACTAAATTTCCCCTCACGCAAACCTTTAGCGGCCTCACTAATTGTCAGTTCGTTCAATTTACTCATAAGTTCTTAAATAGTTTTCTTTACGCGAATCTGAGCACTTTCCTTAGGCAATTCACTACAAGCAAGCAATTCTTCTCGCGTCGCTTCCGGATTTTCTTCCAACTGATCCTCACCCAATACATTTACTAAACCAGTTACCTGACTAGTACCTTCCACACCTTCAGTATCAACTTCTTGTAGTAATTCCATATATTCTAAAACATTTTCCATCTGACCAGCAAAAAGCTGCTCTTCCTCATCTGTAAGCTCCAAACGCGCCAACTTCGCCAGGTGTTTGAGATCTTTTTTTTCAGACATTTTCAAAAATTATTACGTTGCGAATATAGCACATCCGGCAGCTCCCTCAAACAATTCTTTTTCCATCCTAAGGATTAATTGCTATAATTCCCTCATATGAAAACCATCGTCAATATCAAAAAAATCGCCCTCTTATTTTTTATCGTCACCGGCTTTATTCATCTCGGAGCCAGTGTTTTTATTGCCAATCAACTTTTTATTAAAGAAGCGACGATTGCCCACAAAGTAATGGACATCCCCTTTATCATCACTGGAGTAATTTACGGACTATCCACCCTGAGACTAAATTTTACCGACCCAGAAAAAAAACATAAAACCCTTGATATCTCACTCGCAGGCCTTACAATACTGATCCTAATAGCACTGGTTGTCGTCAATCTCTTAATCCCTGATCTACCGCTAAACACATGAGTAATCAAAAGAAAAAACTAGTAATGGTCTTTGGCACCTTTGATTATCTTCATGCTGGTCATGAATATTATATTAAAGAAGCCCGCAGTCTCGGACACGAAATCATTGCCGTCCTCGCCCGCGACCACACCGTCCAAACCATTAAGGGCGAAGCCCCCGATCACAACGAAAAAGAAAGACTGCAAAATCTCAAAGATACCAATTGGGTCAACAAAGCGATCCTCGGCGATCTCAAAGATAAAAGTAAGTGTATCAAAAACTACCGTCCAGACATCATCGCCCTCGGCTACGACCAATTTGCCTTCACCTACAATCTCCAAAAACTAATCATGGACCTCAAGTTGGACACAAAAATTGTTCGAATAGAACCCTACAAACCCGACCTCTACAAATCATCAATTGTTAAAAAGAAAAAGCATGAAAAATAAACCTTCATTTCTCAAACTGTTCGAAAGAGCCTTTAGCTTTGGACTGCAAAACATCTGGCGTAACAAATTACTCTCTCTTGCCACAGTTTTTGTGATCGCCATCATCCTCTTTATTTTCAATGTGATCCTGTCGATCAATATTATTGCTCAAGACTCCATCCAAGACCTCAGCAAAAAAATCGATATCGTACTCTATCTCAAAGAAAGCACCGATTTCTCCGAAGTACAAAAGATTACAGAGCAGCTAGAAGGAATCGAAGGAGTCACAGAGGTCACCTACACCTCCAAAGACAACGCCCTCGAACAAGTAAAAGAAAGCCACCCCGACCTCTCTCTCGCTTTTGAAAAATACGACCTCGGCAATCCTCTCCCCTCAAGCATCAACATCACCACTGAACATCCACGCTACCATCAATTCATCGCCGAATACATCGCCAACCAACTCATCGCGCAGCTCCCTGAACCCGTCACCGTCGAATCCGTCCGCATCACCGAAGCCCCCGGCTGCGCCGCCATCTGGCGCAACGCTTCAATGGCCCGTTCGGCCCGGTACTCCTGCACAAAACCCAACAACACCGC
>CAYMGN010000055.1:5284-9087 GCA_964389995.1 uncultured Candidatus Peribacteria bacterium
ACCATCAATTCATCGCCGAATACATCGCCAACAGCAATTTTCAAGATGCTTTTTCTAACATCACCACCAACAACGAACAAAACAACGAAATTATCAGTAGCGTTTCCCGCAATCTCATCCAAGTGAGCAATTTTACTGAACAACTAATCTTCTGGCTAATCATCACCTTTATCATCGGTGGCGCGATGATTATCCTCAATGCCCTCCAGATCACCATCTTTAATCGCCGTAAGGAAATCAACGTCATGCAATTAGTCGGCGCTTCTTATTGGTTCATCCGCATGCCCTTCATCATCGAAGCCATCATCTATGGTCTCCTCGCCGTCCTCCTCAGTCTCGCAATGCTCCTGGCCCTCACCGAAACCATCAACATCGCTAATTTCAGCATCATCCAGTCCTCCCAAGACCTCAATCTTACTACCATCATCCTGATCGAACTCTTGATCACCATCACTCTCTGCACCATCAGTTCCGTCATCGCCGTCCACGAACATCTGCACAAAGAAATTGACTAACGGTTGATGAAAAACTGCAGCACTAAAGCAATCATCCTCGGCAAAAGAGACCTCGGAGAAAATCACAAACTAGTTTTTCTCTATACAGAAGCACTCGGCAAATTAAAAGTAATCGCCAAAGGAGCCCGTAAAATAAACAGCAGATTTACCGGCCATCTCGAAACCCTAAGAATAGTCCAAGTATCACTCTACTTCGGCCCCAAAAACACCATCCTCACTGAAATCGTCAGTCTCCACCCCGGACAAATCATGTCTGAAAACCTCCCCAACGCCTCCGCCGCTCTCCAAATCGCCGAAATCACTGAAAAACTAGTCTTTGAAAAACAAGAAATCCCCGACCTACTCCCCCTCCTCGAAACCACCATCCTCACCCTCCACGAAAAAGAAATGCCGGAAACCATTACCATCTGCTACATCATCAAATTTCTCAAACTACTGGGAATGAGCCCAGACTACAGCAGCATTAACACCAAGTTAGAAGAAAAATACCTCAAATTTCTCCACTATGTAGAATCCGCCAACTACCAAAACATCAGCAAAATCAAATTAAAACCAGAAGAAAACATCACCCTCAAGAATTTCATCAAAAGACTAATAGAATTCCAAACAGAAAGAACCATTAATTCATTTAGCCTCTAAGCAACTCTTTGAACATTGATCACCCCGTCAACATGTTCAAGTTTATTGATCAATACATCAAATTGATCGAGATCAGAAAAGACCAGGACAAAATAGTCATCATTGATTTTGCCAGTATCCGGCTTGATATCAACACTCTCAATACTGATACCCATTATCGACATAATACTTGTGAGGTCAGACATCAACCCCACTCGTGAAACCGCCTTCACTTTAATCTTCACACGATAATTAGCACTCTTTTGCTCATCAATCCAATTGGCTGACATCTTTTTATTATCATTGAGATTCTTAAAGAGAGTACAACCTTGCTGATGAATACTCACTTTACCATCACTGGTAACATAAGCGGCAATTTTATTACCCTGTCTTGGAGAACAACAAGCAGCAATCTTTAAAGAAATACCCCCCTCACCATCAACCAAAATCTTTTCTTCCATTGCCACATTATCCTTCCCACTTTTTTTCGATTCGTAAGCCACAACCTTTGTCCTCCGATCAGTCATGATATCCTCATAAGGATAGATCTTACGGATCACATCATTGACAAGCTTAGTCCCCTTCCCTACTTCTTCGACCAAAGTTTCACGCCTTGATAGAGTCAGTCTCTCACCATCAAAATCTCTCAAAATAGTATAGTTCTGATCCAAAGCCGGCTTACCCAATCGCGCCAACTGACTATTGAGCAAACGTCTCCCCTCTCGGATATTATTTTCACGATTGAGTTGACCAAACCAAGCCTTAATTTTATTTCTCGCTCCCGATGATTTCACTAAAGACAACCATTGTAATTTCGGCTCAGCATCTTTACGAGTCACTATTTGCACTACATCTCCATTTTGTAATTCATAATCAAGTGGCACCACAGAACTATTTACCTTGGCCATCATACAGCGATTACCGACATCAGTATGCACACTATAAGCAAAGTCAATCGGACAAGAACCTGCCGGCAAATCCTTTACTTCTCCACGTGGCGTCAACACAAAGATCCGATCTTTAAACAAATCAAGCTCCACCTCTCCTGCTAAATCTCCATCATTTTCAGCCATATTTGTACTCAAGCGCTCCAAACAACGCAGCCACTCAATTTGTGAACTAAAAATTGATCCAGAAGCACCCCCCATCGACTTATAAAGCCAGTGAGAAGCCACCCCAAACTCCGCTTCATTATGCATTGCTTCACTACGCACTTGGATCTCGACCGGCTGATCGGACCCTTTTGGCGCCAAGCCCAAAACGACCGTATGCAAACTACGATAACCATTGGGTTTCGGCAATGCAATATAATCCTTAAATCGTTTAGAAACAGGCTTCCAGCTCGAATGAAGCATCCCAATAAAACTATAGAGATAATCCACCCTTTCATTACCGGCACTATCATATTGAGAAGGAAAAATTATCCTCATCGCAAAAATATCATAGAGACCATCTATACTACTGAGATTTTTCCGTTTCATCTTCCGATAAATACTGTACACACTTTTTACTCGACCAGAAACTTCAGCTACAAGACCTTGCTCCTGCACAAACTTCTTCAAATCTTCACTAATATGCTTAATCACCGGCAAATGAATATTACCGAGTTCATCAAGCTGCTTCTTTAACTCTTGATACTCTTGAGGATAGGCATACTGAAAAGCCAAATCCTCCATCTTAGTCTTAATGCGATAAACCCCCAATCTCTCTGCAATCGGCACATACAAATCAAGTGTTTCCTTGGCAATAGTCGCCGCACTTTCCGCTCCAATCAAAGCAGCAACATTTTGCAAACGATCCAATCGAAAAGCCAAAGACATCACAATACAGCGCAAATCCTTGGCCATCGAGAGATACATTTTACGCAAAACCTCCACCTGCGTATGCTTATCACTGGCCACATAATCCAATTCATCCAACTTACGCACACCCAAAACTATCGAAACAACCTCACTGCCATACTTGGACAACTGCTCGTCACTAATTTTCCCCACCAGATAAAGCGGATAAACTAAAGTCGCGATCACCAAATCATCATCAGGCTTCAAAGGAATTAAAAGCTCTAGCACACGTCGACCATAATCCAATTTTTTCTCACCTTCATGCGCTAAATCCTCTACTAACGCCATTACTTTTTCAATCCTCTCAGTCTCTGAGTCTTTATTATAAGACCTTATACTTTTGATTAATTCATCAGTCACAATTTCACATTATTCGCCAAAAGCATTGTAACCGAAAAACAAGCCAATTACCATCTAAAGATCTAATCCAGGTAGATAATTACTTCTATATCAGAATCCGGAATATCAAAAACTCTGATCCCCTCAATCAAAGCGTCTTGATTAAAGACCATATCATCATAGCGAGGCCACAGAGTATCGAGAGCGTTTTTATACATCTCAAACACTGTAGAATAAGCATTAAAAAGCGAACGCACCTCAAAAGCAAGCTGACCGCTCTCCACAAAAAGCTCTAAATTATCATAAGAAGTACGCCCGGCCAAATTATCCAAAGCGGCAAAAAATGCATCCTCGTAAGCCTGCTGATCATCCAAGATCAATTGGTAGTCGTCCTCTAAAACATCTAGCTGATCATTAATACGGGCAAAATTACCCTCCGCCTCCTGCAATAAATCATAAGTTTCCCCCACAAATTCTTCCAAAGTATCTC
>CAYMGN010000056.1:0-2279 GCA_964389995.1 uncultured Candidatus Peribacteria bacterium
ACATGTAAGGCACGGAAGCCTGATTGCGCCGGTTGTGGATTGAACGAGTTGTGTCCGTCGGCTTTTAAAATTTAGACTTTAGCCGGCGAGAAGGATTTGTTTTGTTTTTTTGTCGGCGGCGTCTACTACGTGCATTACGTAGAGCTCAGTGATTTTTTTGCCGAGTTGTTTTTCGAGGGCGGTTTTGGTTTTGCCGACTTTGCCTGGATCATCAAGGACTTTGGCGTAGAATTTTTCGGCTTGGAATTTAACTAAATTAGGGTCTTTTTTTTCTGGATCGACACTGGGTACTTCGACCATCAAGGTGGAGAGGAATTTGTCGCCGGTGTCCAATACAAGGGAGGTGTCCCCTACTTGATAGCCGGCTTTTTCGACGGCTTGGCGGGCGCGGATGAGATCGCCGGGCATGGAGATTGGTTTGTAAAAAGCGCGGGGCGAAAACATCGCTTTGGTCGTATAAAAAGTCTTAGTAAGGGAGACTTCTTTTTCATTCCATTCTGCAATATTGACTTCCGGGAACTTAATGCCTTTTGGAGCCGGCTTAGCTGGAGTTGATTCTTGTTTTTGGGTTGGAGTTTGCGCTTGTTGTTCTGTTTGCTGCTGTTGCTGAGGCGCTTGGTTTTGTTGAGCCGGTGAAGATTGCGGTTTTTGTTGTCGCTGAGCGGCGGGTTGATTGGCTTGTGGCGCGGGAGTGGCCGGGGCGACCGAGGCTGTCTGAGCTTGCGGTTGAGCAGCTTGTTGATTTTGCGCTTGGGCTTGTGGCTGATTTTGGTCAGCGGCCGGGTTGTTTTGTTTTTCCTCCATTGTATTTAAGGGTAAACTCTTTTAATTGTTCTTGGGAAAGGGATTGTTGAGCGGATGTGTTTCACGCCTGAGATCCAACCAACTATTCTTTCCAGTCCAATTCCAAATCCACTGTGTGGGACGGAACCGTATTTCCTCAAATCAAGATACCATTTAAAGTCGTCAATTGGTAAGTCATGTTCCTTGATTCTGGATAAAAGTGTGTCGTAATCATCTTCCCTTTCACTACCTCCAATGATTTCGCCGTAGCCTTCCGGTGCTAAGAGATCGGCACAAAGTGCGTATTTGGGGTTTTCGGGGTCACGCTTCATATAGAAGGCTTTGACGGCAGCGGGATATTTTTCGACAAAGATTGGTTTGTCGTATTTTTTTGTGAGCATGGTTTCGTCTTCGGCGCCGAGATCGTCGTTTTCGGTAATTTCTGAGCCCATTTCTTGCAATTCTGCCACTACTTCAGCGTGAGTTTTGCGGATGAAGGGGCCTTGGACTTTCTTTAGCGGTTCGAGGTCTCTTTCGAGTGTTTCGAGATCTTTGAGATTTTCGGTGAGGACTTTTTGTACGAGGTGGATGATCAGACCTTCCTGGATTTTCATGTTTTCTTCATGTTGGACAAAAGGAGCTTCGGCGTCCATCATCCAAAATTCTGTGAGGTGGCGCCGGGTTTTGGATTTTTCGGCTCTGAAGACCGGCCCAAAGTCAAAACAGCGTCCGACTGCAAAAATTGCTGCTTCGAGGTAGAGTTGTCCGGATTGGGAGAGATAGGCTTTGCCTTGGTCGAAATATTCGATTTCAAAGAGTTCGGTGGTGCCTTCGCAGGCGTTTGGGGTGAGTATAGGAGAATCGATCTTGGTAAAGCCTTCTTGATTGAGATATTCAAAAACGCCATTGATGATAGTGTTGCGGATTTTTTGAATGGCGATTTGTTTGGAAGAACGGAGCCAGAGGTGGCGATTGTCGAGGAGGAAGGCGACGCCATGTTCTTTTTTGGAAATTGGGTACTCCCCTTCTACTAATTGGATGATTTCGATATCACTAATTTGGAGTTCGAAAATATCTTCTTTTTTGGGATGCTGACTCACTTGTCCGGTGATGCGGACTGAGGATTCCATGGTGAGATCTTCCGCCCGCTTAAAAACTTCCGGAGAGAGATCGTTGACTGAGGCAATACCCTGCACCGTGCCGGTACCGTCGCGCAATTGGAGGAAATAAATCTTGCCACTCCCCCGTTTGTTATACATCCAGCCCTGAATAGTGACAGTCTGGTTCTTGTGTTGCTTGAGATCCTTAATAAAAACCGTTTGGGACATGAGATGCGAGTTAAGAATTGCTCTTATATTAGTAGATTTTTTCTTGATCTTCAACTGTTGACTTGCCTGCACCTAATTGGTAGAGTAGTTGACGTAAAATTTGCTCTCAGTATACACGTTGGGGTGTGGCCAAGTGGTAAGGCAGCGGTTTTTGGTACCGTCATTCGG
>CAYMGN010000056.1:2289-9084 GCA_964389995.1 uncultured Candidatus Peribacteria bacterium
TCGGGGGTTCGAATCCCTCCACCCCAGCCAGAAATTTGCGTTGGTAAATTTCTCCTCAAATCTTATTCTTAACCTTTTCCTAAATACTTGGTTTTTGGTTAAGTTATGTCGAATTTAAGAATCTTAGAATCACTCTTTATCTATTTTTATCGTTCCCTATAATTACCTTACTTTCTAAACTTTAAAACTGTTTATGACACACTACGTATGCAAAGGAAACTGCCAAGCTACAACCCAGGAGCAGGCAATTTGTGAAACTGAGGGCTGCGCTAATCAGTGGCAGATGCTGGAAGCTTGTGAGTGTAGTGATGGGATGCATGGCATTAAGGAAGAGCTTATGGTGGCCGATGCCAATGGTAATCAGCTCAAGGATGGAGACTCAGTTGCTTTGATTAAAGATTTACCGTTACGAGGGACTTCTCGGGTGATTAAGATTGGGACGAAGGTGAGTAACATCAGAGTAACTGATAATCCTGAGGAAGTGGATTGTAAAATTGGAGGGACTGCTATTGTTTTACGTACTGAGTTTTTGAAGAAGCTTTGAAAGTGCATTGTTTTAATCTACTCTTGTTTTAATTGATTAAGCAGCTAAACTGTCAAGCGACTTAACTATAATTAATGACCATTCCTGGGGGAAAACGAGAGAGACTTATTGGACAGATTTTTGATAATGTTTCGGAAATTTTTCGGATGATGGCTAATGAATGTCAGTATGGTAGACGGTCTGATTCAGCGATTTCGCTAGTACAAACCCGCTTGCTTTGTGTAGTTTCAAAAAATCCTAATTTGAGCTTGAAAAAAATCGCAAGATGTTTGCATGTAACGCCTAGCGCCGCCACTCAAATGGTCGACTTACTCGATAAATTAGGGTTTCTTGTAAGAAAAATAGCCCCTAGCGATCGGAGAAAATTAGAAATTGTACTCACACCAAAAGGTCAAGAAGAATTAGACAAAGCACACAAAAGACATAGCAACTCATTGCAAAAAATTTTAGATCCCCTATCGGAAAAGGAGATGAAACAGCTATTAGAATTACATACAATGATTATCGAGAACTATGGAAAAAAAAGCTAAACAGCCAAATCTGTTTGGAATTTTGAAACCTTACAAGAAGCTGATCATTTTGCTATTGGTTTTTGCTCTCAGTAGTAATGCTATTAATTTGCTTATACCAAAGCTGATTGCTTCTTCTATAGACGACTATTTGGCTGATAGCTTTGATATGGTTGAGGTCGTGGTTAAATTTTCCATCTTTGTGACTGGGATATTTGTTTTTGCTTGTTTGCAAGCATTGGTGCAGACTTTTGCTTCGGAGAAAGTTGCTCGGGATTTAAGGGCGACTCTAATCAGGAAGATATCGAGACAATCGATGGTCTTTGTCCAGAAATCAAATCCGGATAAACTGCTGACAAATTTGACTTCAGATATAGATGCAATTAAGAATTTCGTTTCAATGGCTATTGTTTCCATCGTCTCCTCCCTATTTATTATTGTCGGGGTTTCGATTCTTTTACTGATAACCAATTGGAAGCTGGCGTTGATTGTTTTGTTAATTATTCCTCTAATTGCGACCACCTTTTACATTGTGCTGAAAAAAGTGCGAGTGCTGTTTATGAAAAGCCGAGAGGTAATTGATTGGCTCAATAGGGTGATCAACGAAAGTATACTTGGCTCATCTCTGATCAGAATTTTGAATTCTCAACAACTGGAATATAACAAATTTTTGTCTGCCAATACTGCAGCTCGAGATATCGGATTGGGGATCTTAAGACTATTTGCGACTATGATCCCGATCATTACCTTTGTCAGCAATCTGGCGATCTTGGCGATTTTGGTTTTTGGTGGGAATTTTGTCATTGGTGGTAGTATGTCTCTAGGTGATTATGCTGCTTTTTCTTCCTATATTTCTCTGCTGATATTTCCAATTATGATCATTGGCTTTATGAGCAACGTTTTGGCTCAGGCGGGGGTTTCTTATCAAAGAATTAGTGAGGTCTTAGTGGCGCCTGTCCCCAAGGATTTAGGCGCTTTGGAATTGATCGATTTCAGTCTCAAGGTAAGCAATCTCTCGCTTTCTTACGAAAATAATCCCGTACTGAAGAGTGTTTCTTTTGAGATCAAACCTCAGACGAAAACGGCAATTGTCGGGCCCACAGCAGCAGGAAAAACGCAATTAATTAACCTGTTGGTTGGTTTGAACCAGCCGGACTCCGGAGAGATCTCCATAGGTGACAAGCCGATCTCTGCTTATGACTCAATTGATTTTTATAAAAAAGTGGCCGTGGTTTTTCAAGATAGCGTTCTCTTTCGTATTTCCCTGAAAGAAAATATAGCTTTTAACTCCTCGATTTCTGAAGAAGATATGCGAAAAGCGATTGTTACTGCTGAGCTGAATGAAATGATTAAAGATTTACCGGATGGCCTGGAAACTCTTGTTAAAGAAAGAGGGGCGAATTTTTCGGGTGGTCAGAAACAGCGGATTATGTTGGCTAGAGCGTTGGCCCTAAATCCAAAGATACTGTTCTTAGACGATTTTACGGCTCGTGTCGATCAGAATACCGAGAGGAAAATTATAGAAAATCTGGGGTGTAACTATCCCGATCTGACGTTGGTTTCTGTTACTCAGAAAATCTCTTCGGTGAAAGATTTTGATAAAATTATCTTATTGATGGAGGGGGAATTAATTGCAGAAGGAACCCATGATCAGCTTCTTGAAAGCTCGCCAGAGTATATACAAATCTATAATTCGCAAAAAAGTACAAATCACTATGACTGATTATAATCTGAGTAAATCTAGGTCTGAAGAGAACTTAGGTAAAACAAGTAAAGTGTCTTCGGAATCTTTAAAAAAGTTACTGAAGGTAATTTCTTCCCAAAGGCGTACGCTGTTTTTTGCCTTTTTGGCGATAATCGTGAATTCCTTGGTTAATCTTATTTCTCCGGCAATAATTGCCTATGTGATTGATAATCATATTGTGACAAAAGAGTATGCTGCGGTCCTGCGTTTCGCTTTCATTCTATTTATGATGTATCTCTTTGGTTTGGTGGCTGCTTATCTACAGACGCAGCTGATGGGTGATGTGGGGCAAAGAGTGCTTTTTAAATTGCGAAATATGGTTTTTGGAAAGATCCAAGAGTTGCCGGTTGCTTTTTTTAATCAAAACAAGGCCGGTGACTTGATTTCTCGGATCAATAATGACACCGATAAGCTCAATCAGTTTTTTTCTCAATCTTTGGTGCAGTTTGCCGGCAATTTATTTGTGATGATTGGTTCGGTGATTTTTCTTTTGAGTTTGAATTTTAAACTCGGTGTTGTGGCTTTACTTCCAGCCGTCTCTCTCTTCTTTTTTACTCGCATTTTGTCGCCTTGGGTAAAAAGTACGAATAAAATTAGCATGGGGGCTTTGGGTGACCTGAGCTCGCAGATTCAAGAAAGCCTAGGTAATTTTAAGGTGATCATTGCCTTTAATAGACGAGATTACTTCAGAAAAAAGTTTGAAGAGGCCAATGCCCAAAACTATCATTCTGCTGTAAAAGCGGGAGTTGCAAACAATATTTTCAGACCGGTTTATGAGCTTTCTGCCAATGTAGCTCAAATTTTGGTATTGGCCTATGGTATATATCTAATCTCAGTAGACGATTTGACTGTAGGACTTTTAATTGGATTTTTTGCGTACGTGAATGCTTTTTATCAGCCTTTAAGGCACCTTGCTCATCTTTGGGCAAATTTACAAGTGGCTTTAGCGGGATGGGACAGGATTGCTGATATTCTAGCCTTGGAATCAGATCTAGCTGTTAAGACTAATCCTGAGGGGCCTGTGCGTAAGTCAGATGGCGCCCTGCTTGAATTTCGTAATGTACGTTTTGCCTATCCTGATGGCAAGGAGGTGCTACACAATATCAATTTTATTTTAGAATCAGGAAAAACTTACGCTCTGGTGGGCCCCACTGGTGGCGGCAAAACTACTACTGCTTCTTTGATGGCGAGGCTTTACGACCCAAGTGCGGGAGATGTTTTGTTTGATGGTCGAGATATTGAGAGCTATTCTCATAAGGAGAGGACCGATAGGATTGGTTTTATCTTACAAGATCCTTTCTTGTTTAATGGGACCCTGAAGGAAAACATTCTCTATGGGAACGACCAGTATCATGGGATTGAAGATAATAAGTTGGAAAAGCTTATAAAAGAACTGAGCCTGTTTGAATTATTGGCTAGGTTTAAGGGTGGGTTGCAAGCTGAAGTCTTAAAAAGTGGGGATACAATTAGTCTTGGACAAAAGCAACTTATTGCTTTTATTAGAGCTGTTCTTCGGAGCCCCGATCTATTAATTTTGGATGAGGCAACCGCCAATCTGGATACAGTCACTGAACAACTGCTGGAAAATGTATTAGAAAAATTGCCTGATACAACCACTAAGGTGGTTATTGCTCACCGTTTAAATACGATAGAGAATGCCGATCAAATATTTTTTGTCAATGCCGGTAAAATTGAGTTGGCCGGGTCTTTTGATCATGCTTTGGAGATGTTGCTGCATGGACACCGTAGCTCATGAGGTCGGACTAAACCGTGATATAGTAAAGGTAAATTAATCAATTATAACATGCAATATCAAGGAGCTTGTCACTGTGGAGCAGTAAAATTTACAGTAAGAAGTAATCTAGAAAAAAATAATCGAATGCAACTGCTCTCATTGTGCCATTAAGAGAATGTTATTTACTTTTGCTCCGCTCGAAAGCTTTGAAATCGTCGAGGGGAAGGATAAACTGCGTACGTACAACTTTAACACCGGCAAAATCGACCATCAGTTTTGTGAAGATTGTGGTGTGCAGACTTTTGGGGTTGGTAAATCTTTTGGTCAAGTGGGGATTAATATTTCTTGCTTGGAAGGAGTGGAAGTGGAAAAGTTGGAAAGGGAAAAATATGACGGTAAAAATAAGTAGAATAAAAACGTACTCCCCTCTTTATGAATTACAGGAAATCGCTAAGGATATCTGGATTGTCGATGGTCCGATTATTAGGATGGCGCTTTATGGATTTAAAGTGCCTTTTACCACGAGGATGACTATTGTGAGGCTCGCAAATGGCGACCTTTGGTGTCACTCCCCTATTGAGCTTACTGGTAAAATGCAGGAACAGATCGATAAACTAGGGCCGGTAAAGCATTTGATTTCTCCCAATAAAATCCACTACGCCTATATTGACCACTGGAAGAAAGCTTATCCAAAGTCTTTAGCTTGGGCTTCTCCGGGGGTGCGCGATCGAGCTGAAAAGCAAAAGATTGAGGTTAATTTTGATAGGGATCTCGACAATAATGCTCCACCTGAGTGGTCGGAGATTTGGAGCAGATTGTTTTTAGGGGCAGTCGATTTATGGAGGAAGTGGTTTTTTTCATAAAAAAAGTAAGACTTTGCTATTGGCGGATATGATTGAAAATTTTGAGGCTGAAAAGCTCAGTTGGCCGATGAGGATATTGGTGAAGTTGGCGGGCTGTTTGGATCCAGATGGTAAGGTGCCTTTGGATTTGCGGATGACTTTTGCCGGACGTAAAGATGAAGCAAGAAAGTCATTGCAGCAGATTTTTGACTGGGAGCCGGAAAAGGTGATTTTAGCTCATGGTCGTTGCTATTTAGAGAATGGTATGGAAGAATTAAAGCGTGCCTTTCGCTGGCTTGATAGATAGAATTAAATCCAATTTATGAGTGAAAATGCAAAAAGTATTACTGAGGCTATAGGTGAAAATCTCGGAGCAAGTGCTGAGATAAATTCTGCTAAGATGCTTAGAATTAAACGGGTTTTAAACAAGGTAAGAGCGACTACTTCATTTTTCATTGCTCTATCGCTAAGTGGTTGCTTGAGCTCAGGTAAAGCTGTAGTGGAGGAATCAGAATCGGAGAGAGATGCAATCCCGACTGTGACCTCTACGCCTGCAGAAATGCCTGAAATAATTGAGTACGAGGCGAGAATTGCTGTTGTCGCTTTTGGATTGTGGATTGAAGATGGAATGATGTGCTTCAGTTTTTCGCCAATAGTTAATGGAGATCTTGAAGCCGATATTAAGGCTGGACGTCCTGCTCCCTATGTAGAGATGAGTTTTATGAATGATCAGAATGAAATCTTAACTTCCCAGAGGAAACTGATCACTTCGACCGTAAAAAGTAGAGAAGATTTTGTGTTTAAATTTCCATTATTCTACAAGGATGAGGCTACAAAGTTTGAGATTAGGTATAGTGACGATATTGATGGTAATCCTAATAATCGGATATTGATTTCCACTGAAGGTCTTGAAGATTCTTGGAATAGCGAGTATGAAGATTTTCCTGACGATATTGAGCCAGTCTACCCTTAAACTACTCTCTGTAATTTAGTGTAGTATAGTTAAAAAATATATTGTACACTATGATTAAAATTTAACCTGACTTTTCTATGAAGAAAGAAGAAAATTTCAATTGGAAACAATTACCTGTGATGGTGCTTTTGACTGCGATCTTGGTTTTAAGTGCTTGTAGTACTGATGGTAGTGATAGTGAGGCGCCAACAAGTGGTGATCAAACTATGGAACAAGAGTCCGATAGCGATGAGATGGTGGAAGAAGCTGCTTATGTCGATGGTGAATATTCGGCAGATGGTCAGTACACTTCTCCGGCCGGCACTGAGCAAGTAAGCCTCACTGTTACGATCGAGGATGGAGTAATTGTGGAAGCGGATTTTGAAGCTGATTCTGAACATCCGACAAGTCAAAAACTTCAAGGTCAGTTTATGGAAGGGTATCTCGACGAAGTCCAAGGGATGAATAT
>CAYMGN010000057.1:0-2304 GCA_964389995.1 uncultured Candidatus Peribacteria bacterium
GATGGAGACTTTTTGGTAAGTCTTGCTGAGGCCGGCATGTACAGACTCAACGGTACTGGGAGCCATGAGATTGAGACCAGCAGTATTGGTAATAACGATTTCGATTTCTTTTTTCTTCATTTGTGGAGGATTTTATTGTTTTTTGCCTTATACCATAAGACATTAGAGCGAAGATGTCAAAAAGAGCTAGTGAAACTCGCGGCGGAGCTTGGCGGTAAATTCCTTAAATTCCTGTTTTTTGTCCTCTGGCACATCGCGCCAGTCACAGTCGTGGATTGCGCCGTAGAGAGCGTAGAGATAGGCCGCATTGAAATGCATTGGCCCCATCCGTTGCATGATCATCATAAAAGCTTTTTTGGCCCCGAGCTTCCTCAATTTTTCTGGAGTGTCGATCCCCACAGCTACTAACTGCTTGGAGCAGGCAGGGCCGACGTTACGGAGTTTTTGGGCTAGCTCTTTTTCGTTCATAGCATTTTTTTATATGTCTCGATTTTAGCATAATTTGAATAAATCGAATAATATGCTATAATAAGCAGTGAAATAGCTTTGTCCCCATGCGGGATTTACTTTTCGTTTCAGAATCCAAAAGACAATATTTTGCTTTAATTAAACTCAATTATGGCCAAAGGCAATGCTGTAAATTTAGAAAAAGACTACAAAACTCGGATGAGTATCTTTGTACTGCTAGGACGGCTGTTGATCGTCCAGGCTCTGCTGGTGGTAGCTAGTGTTGTGCTCAATGGCGAGCTGTTTGCCGCCAACTTCGAAAATGTAATTATCCAGTTTGTCAGTCAGTCATTGTTTCTGTTGTTGATGGCTCTGGTGTTGACCTTCTCGGTAATCGTGGTTTGGTTTTATCGTTACTATGTGATTACTCCAGAAGGGATTTACCTTTATAAAGGGGTTATTTTTAGGCAGATGGATAATTTTGATATGAAAAGTGTAAGGAAGGTGACGGTGGAACAAGGACTGATGGGGAGGATTTTTAACTATGGGGATATTGTGATGGAAAGTCCTTTGATTAGTCATGATATTCGGCTTCATAATATTCATAAGCCTACCAAGGTGGTTAAGCTGATTGAGAAACAACGTCTTAAGCACGTGACCAATGCTAAGTCGGTTATTGTACCGGCATAGAGCGGCCGGCGAGGTGGCCGGTGGCCCAGGAGGCTTGGAGGTTGAAGCCGCCGGTGAAGCCATCGATGTCGAGGATTTCGCCGGCGAAGAAGAGGCCGCGGCAGCGGTTGGATTGCATGTTTTTACGGTCGACTTCACTGAGAGGGATTCCTCCGGCGGTGACAAATTCGTCCCCGGCGCCGCGGCCGGTGATCGTGAGCGACAAAGATTTGAGACCTGAGAGGAAGTTTTGGAGTTCTTTTTTGCTGAGATTGGCGGCATTTTTGTGAATGTCAATTTGGTGATTTTGGCAGATAGCGGTTTCCAGTGAGCGCGGGAGGAATTGGCCGAGGAGGTTTTTGACCAGCTTTTTTGGTTGGGAGTGGAAGTGGGTAAAGACTTTAGCTGAGAGTTGCTCTTGATTAAGATCGGGAAAGAAATCGATTGCGAGGGGCATCGGTGATTTTTTGTTGTAATGGCGGGAGGCGGTGAGGGCGGAGAGGGCAAAAACCGCAGGACCGGTAAGGCCTTTGTGGGTGATGAGGAAGGGACCACGAAAACTGGTCTTTTTTTGGTCAGGGACGATTAGTGCGCCATCAGGATGAGAAACGCCAGACAACTCTTTGAGCCAATCTTCAGCGATGAGGAAGGAGTTGAGACTGGGGTGGAGATCGGTGACGGTGTGGCCGAGGCTTTCGGCAAAGGCGTAGCCGTCTCCGGTGGATCCGGTATGTCGGTAGGCCTGACCGCCGGTGGCTAGAAGTAAGAAATCGAAGCGATGAGGTTTGTCGTTGACTGTGAGGATAAATTGATCTGATTCCTTCTTTGTTGTGCTAACTTTAGCATCCGTCCAAACCGTGACCCCATTTTTTTGAAAGAAACGCTCAAAGGCGGCAACGACATCGTGGCCATCATCACTGACAGGAAACACACGAAGGTCTGATTCGGTTTTGAGAGGTACGCCTTGTTCTTCGAACCACTGGTAGACCGCGCCGGGAGGGAAGCTTCCCATTGACGGGTAGAGAAATTTGCGGCCTCGCGGATAGTTATTGAGGACGTCTGAGGGCTTTTGGATCCCGGTGGTGACGTTGCAACGGCCGCCGCCGGAGATGATCACCTTACGTCCGAGGATTTTATTTTTCTCAATTAAAGTGACCGCCAATTCCGGATGAAACTGTTTTGCGGCGG
>CAYMGN010000057.1:2314-8958 GCA_964389995.1 uncultured Candidatus Peribacteria bacterium
GCCGCGGCCATCATCCCCGCTGCGCCCCCACCGATAATCGCTAATTTCTTCATAAGCTAAGTATTCAACATTTAAAACGTCCTCCTTTTCTCAAATGCAAAAGTCGATCAGCAAGTACATAAGCTGCCAAAACAAATGTAACCGCTGGCACAGTCACCAAGGCAGTCCAATGCAAAAAGTGCGCAGCTACAATCACCAGACAAATCGCCACGAAGAAACTACCGCTAGCAACAATACTGCGTGGCAAGGTGCGAGTGAGACTAGCCTGGATGACAGTAAATGAGCCGACCATTAAGGCAATGCCCATGAGAAAAATAAACATTTCGTCGATCTGGGCTTCCGGGTGTTTGAGGAGGACCTTTAACCCGGTAGCGGTCAAAATCAAACTACCATAGAGCATCCCGTGGGCATGGAACATCGTCTGAAACCAACGGGCACGCTTACCCTTGGCACGGCCTTCGACATAAGGAAAATAAAGCCACCAAAGAGCAATCATCTGAAAGAGCCCACAAATTACGATAATAAAGTTAGCGGCAGAAAACTGCTCAGACGCCGTATTGGCTAGCGCGACCACCAACACCGCTTCGCCCATAACCAAGAGCAAAAAAAGTCCCATTCTTTCGAGGAGATGGTGCATATTGAGGAGAATTTTGGTATTGCCCTTGCCGGTAGACATCGGAGCAAGAGCTTGGAGAGACAAGGCGCTAAAGGCCGTGATATAGAGAAAATACCCGTCCAAAAACCCAGCAACAATCCAGAGACAAGCAGCGATAAAAAAGCCCCACCAGATATTGAGAGTGTTGGGCCGCCGATGAGGGTGGATGCGGTACATCCGCCGCAAGAGCATGAGACTGATAAGCCCATTCATCCCAAAACTACCAAAAAAGAGCCAAGAATAATCGCCAAAAGCACCATTAAGCGTCAAACTCATAATCATCACAAAAAGCATCTGAAACTGGATGGCCAGCACATCGATCACGTCTTCCTTATCCTTGAGATTGCGATTAACAGTAGTACCCCACCAAGCATAAAAGATCATATACCCCACCAAAAAGACATTCAAAAAATCAACAAAACTACTATGCTGAAAACTAAAGAGATAAGTGAGCTGAGCGATCAAAGCCACAAAGACCAAGTCAAAAAAAAGCTCCAGCCAGGTGGCGCGATAGACAGTATCAAGATCTTGTTTGGGCATGGGTGAAAGTTATTAGCTGCAAAATAATAACAATTTTAGGAAAAAGGGGCCACTAAAGATTTGACTTTTAATCAAAAAAGCATATAATTGCAGTCTGAAAGTTTAATGTAAAATGGACGAATCGTCGTTATTGCTCTTAGTTTCCTTGGTGCTGTTGGTGGGGCTCTCAGCCATATTTTCTGGGCTGGAAGTAGCACTGCTTTCGGTGCCGCAAGTACGGGTCAACGCCTTCGTAAAAAACAAAAAACGAGGTGCTGAAGCCCTGAAGCGTATAAAGGCTAAGAGCTCACAAATGATCATCACGATCCTGGTCGGTAATAACATTGTCAATACGGCAGTGGCTGCGTTGGCGACCGCAATTGCCTTGGAATCATTTGGTTCTAAAGGGCTTGGTCTTGCTACTGGAGTGATTACTCTGGTGATTTTGGTGTTTGGAGAAATCACGCCCAAGACCCTGGCCAGCAATCACTCTGACCGCATCGCTTTGTTGGTGGCGCGACCACTAGAGATTTTGATGAAGATCCTCTGGCCGATTGTCTTCTTTCTGGAAAAAATCCCCAACTTACTCGGGAGAAGAATGAAAAAGAACGCCACGAAACCGATTTCTAAACTGGAAATCCGGGCGATGATCGAATACGGAGCGGAAAACAAAGTGCTGGAGAGTGAAGAAAAGCAAATCATGCTGCGCACCACTCGACTGAAAAATACTGACGCTGAGGACATCATGACCCCGATTGAGCAGATTTTTTCCTTGGATGCTGAGCGCTCGCTGGTGGACACGATCGAAGAAATCAGCTCTCATGGCTACTCCCGGGTGCCGATTTTTGAAAAAGAAAAAAGCAAAGTGATCGGAATCCTCTACGTAAAAGAAATCCTGACAAAGCTCAGTGACGAAAAAAGCGCGAAAGAACCAGTGAAAAATTTCATCAAAAAACCGATCTTTCTCGATAAAAATTCGGAAGTGAAGGACATTTTTAAGCTTTTTCTTAACAAACATATTCATATCGCAATCGTCACCGACGGCAAAAAAAATATCGGCCTAGTGACGCTTGAAGACCTGCTGGAAGAAATCGTGGGAGAAATCGTGGATGAGCATGACATCACTCCCCACAATTTGATCCCCACGGGGAGGAGAGCGGTATTGGCACATTCGGAAACCACTCTCAGTCATATCAACAAAACTTTGGATGTTTCCATCCCGATCTCTAGATCAAGAGAAACGATTGGCGAGTTTTTCAATGCGCAAAAAAAGAAAGATCAATATCACAAAGGGGACACCATCACTCTCAAGGCCTGCAAAATTTTTGTGGTGGAGGTGGAGGATGGTCGAGTGCTGCACTTTAAGGTTCTAGCACGCCGTCAGCCTCACCGTCGACGGTAATCTCCACGGACTCCACGGTGGCAAATTGGAGGAGAGTGTTTTCGATTTGGGCGCGGACGGACTGGACCTTGCAGGAGCCGGCTAATTCATTGAGAAACTCTGGGCTGAGATCGAGCTTGGCGACGCCTTCCTCAACTACTAGGCTTTGGATTGTGGTTTCGGGGTTGATGCCGGTGGTGAGGCCTGCGGCTCGCTCACTAAAGAGTGGTCCGGCGATTAATTGTTCGATTGAGGGGCGGGCTGGAGCGACGGTGGCGGGGATCATTCTTTCTACTTCTTCTACTACGCTACAATCATTGCCGACTTCAGCGGGAGCAAAGAAAACGCTGACAGTTTCGTAATCGCCAAAGGTGACCGTGTATTCAAAGCTCTTAGAGTTTTCAGGGAGGCCGGAGGGGTTGGCGTTTTGAAAGATGATTTTTCCTTTTGTAGTTTCTGGAGGGAGAGCGGACGTGATTTCTCCAGAAAAGGCAACCAGGTCATCTTGCATCCAATCTTCCTGAGCTAGGAGAAAGCTCTCGCTAAGAACATTGCCGTTTTGGTCTTGGAGCTGATATCCAAACTCACCTTCAAAATACCAAGATCCATGCGCCTGACCGCTGATCGTCTGAGGGATTGAGAGGGGCTGATCGGTTGGCGGCTCGGTGACAAGGAGGAGATTTTCGCTACAGGCTGTGACAAAAAAGAGGGCGCTGATTGTGAGGACAGTGAGTTTTTTCATAAAGAAATTTAATTGTTTTCACGCGTGTATTATAGCAAAAGCGCAAAAAAGATGGTAAAGTGTTTGATATGAGTAGTTTATTTTTTCTTGGCCGGCTTTTATTTGGATTGATTCATGTTTTTTATGGCTTGAGGCATTTTTGGTTGATGGGAGATTATGCGAAAAGGGCGCGCAAGAGAGGGGTGCCTTTGGCAAAATCGATGGTGACTTTGACCGGGGCTCTGCTAATTGTGGGCGGCCTGTCGATTATTACCCTAAGATATTTTGAAGAAGGTATCTGGCTGCTATTGCTTTTTTATCTACCGACTACGCTTTTGATCCATGAGTTTTGGCGAGAAAAGGGAAAAAAACGCACCGAAGAATTTGAAGCTTTCATGAAGAATATGGTGATTGTGGGTGCGCTTTTGATGATGTTGATCCTCACTGAAGTAGGGGCTTTGCCATAAAAAAACCGCCAACCTCAGGGATTGACGGTTTAGTTTCAGAGCTTTTTAAGCAGTCTTAGAGAGAGCTTAGTTGAGCAGCCATGGCTTCAACTACGGCTTCAACGTGTTTCATAGCAGTGGCAGTATCGTCACCTTCGACGTCCGCTTTTACCATGAATTGATAGTCGCCTGCTACCATGAGGGCTTTGTAGGAGTTTTCGTCCATACCACTGTAGACATTGACACCGCTTACAGTGTCAGTGTTGATTTCAGCACCTTGGTCGAGGAACTGCAATCTAGCAGTAGCTTCACTGTCTTCTACCATGCCAGCAAGACCTTGAACGGCGTCTACGTTGACAACAGTTCCGTCGTCGTCAGACTCGTAGGCAGCTGTAGCACTGGTAGGTAGAGCAGAAGTCAACTCGTAAGAACGAGTGTAACCATCAACATCAAGCAGAACAGCTGATTCTACTTGTGTTTGATTAAGACCTTCTGTAGACCCGGAGTTAGTACCGGAATCTCCAGAACCGTTGCCTTCTTCACCGCCACCACAGGCAGTTAGCGCGAGGGCGAGAGTGGCAACCAAAAAGAGTTTCTTGAAAGTTTGCATTTGGTTTTGGTTAATAACAAACGTTAAGAAGTTTAGGAGAAATCAGGGAGAAAGCAAGAATTTGGCCTTGATTTGTGTAGGAGTGTTGGCTTTTGATATAATCTGGGCAATCTAATAAGTTTCTATGAAAAAATTTGTCGCAGTAATCGTTATCCTTTTTTTGATCCTTTCTGTCTTGGGAATGGGCTTAATCAACATGCTTTTTCAACCCCGTGACCCGAGTGAGCCAGCTGAAAATCTCACCGAAGTGGAAGGAGTAGGGACCGTGGATGATCCAGCAACTGAAACAACTGGTGAAGCTGAAGAGAGCGCAACTGATCCAGCCTAAGCAATGACAGCGAAAGACCTCAAAGGCGAGTTAAAAAATTTGGCCGATCCGAAAAAAGCGCAGTTTTTGCAAAGATTTTTTAAGACCGGACCGGGGGAGTATAGTGAAGGGGATCTTTTTTGGGGGATCAAGGTGCCCGATCAACGCAAGGTGGCCAAAAATTTCAAGACTTTACCTCTAACGGAGGTGGCCAAGCTCTTGGAGGATGAAGTGCATGAGGTGAGACTGTCGGCGCTTTTTGTGTTGGTGGGATTGTATGAAAAAGCGGGTAAGAAAGGATTTGAAGAGTTCAATAAAGAGGAAGTAAAGGACTTTTATTTAGGCAATCTCAAGTGGGTCAATAACTGGGATCTGGTGGATAGTTCGGCGCATAAGATTTTGGGAGACTGGTTACTGAGCCATCCGGCAGAGCAAAAAATGCTCAAAAAACTGACCGCATCAAGAGTAATGTGGGAGCGGAGAGTGGCGATGATTGCTTGTTATGCTTTTATCAAGGCGGGAGAGCTGGATTTGCCGATGGAAATCGCTGAGTTGCTGGTAGATGACAAGGAAGATTTGATGCACAAGGCGGTGGGTTGGATGTTGAGAGAAGTGGGAAAGGTAGACCAGAAAGTTCTGGAAAATTTTCTTGAAAAACACTGCCGTACTATGCCGCGGACTATGCTAAGGTATGCAATAGAAAAATTTCCGGCTGATTTGCGTGATTATTATCTCGGTCGGAAGGAAAAAAAGTAATTTCTAAAATCTAAACTATGCCCATTGTAAATAATCTAGATCCTATTTTATTTGAGCTTGGACCTTTAGAGGTGCGCTGGTATGGACTGCTTTTTGCCCTGGGGATTATGATTTACTACTTTGTGGCTCTCTGGGTTTTTAAGAAAAAAGGGCATAAAGTTGAGGATCTCGATAGCTTGGTGATCTATCTCTTTATTGGTTTGATCGTAGGGGCGCGCTTGGGACATATCTTTTTTTATGAAGCGGATTACTATTTGGCACGGCCGCTGGAGATGCTCTATATCTGGAAAGGAGGACTGGCTAGTCATGGAGCGGCAATTGGTTTATTTTTGATGTATTGCCTTTGGTGCAAGCGGCATAAGGCTGCTTTTGCTAAACATATTGACGCTATTGCCATTCCGATTGGGATCACCTCTTTGATGGTGCGTTTGGGTAACTATTTTAATTCGGAGATTGTGGGGGTGCCGAGCGGTAGTGACTATGGGGTGGTTTTTGCGCGTTTGAATGAAGATTTTGCCAGGCATCCGGCCCAGCTTTATGAGGGGGTGATGGGTTTTTGTGTCTTTTTGTTTTTGTTTTTTACTTTTAGGAGGTTGGAAAAGAAAGGGCAGCAGTTGGCAGACGGATCGTATCTGGCTTGGTTTTTGATTTTGTACTTTGGTGGGCGGACGGTGACGGAAATCTGGAAGGCCAGACATGTAATCCCGGAGAGCTTCCCACTATCGATGGGGCAGATTTTGAGTTTGATTGGCGTGGCCTTGGGCGTTTTTTATTTGCAGGTGGTAAAGAGGCGCGAGGTGAAGAAATAACTATGAGAAAAAGCCACCACCGCGTCCTCCAGGTGCGGTGGTGGGGAGAGTTAGGTCTACGAGTTCAGAGTTTGACATAGAAAATCCCTACACCCCAAGCTCCTTTAGTGCTGTTAACAAAATCTTCTATCAGGGGATTTTCGCATAGCCTAACTATGCCATCCCCTAATATCAATCCGCCATTTGCATAGCGGTAGTAGGTGACGCCTGTATCGTCAAGACTAACCAGCACGAACCTTCCGAGGAGACTATCGTCTTCAAGGAAGATCGAAGCATAGAGTAGGGTATACCCCTCATCCATCGTCCTCAGAGGATCGTATTTTGCGAGAAGATAGTCTTTGATGCGGTATTTGATCCTGCGGCTTGAGGCGAGATCACAGAGGACCAGGAGTCCAGCAACGGCCCATTCCGGATCCATCGCTTTCAAGCTGTCTATCGTC
>CAYMGN010000058.1:0-8904 GCA_964389995.1 uncultured Candidatus Peribacteria bacterium
GAAAATCTTTTCGCAGAATAATCCGTCTCTTTCCGGTTTTTGGGTACGGTAGTTGATGGTTTCCGGTTTCTTTACTTCACCGTGAGACCAAGAGAGGATTTCTTCGGGAGCGGCTACCGCGAGCGTGATAGCGTCGAATTTTTCTTTAATATGATGTTTTTTTGATTGCATAGACTTTTTGAGTTAATTGCCCTGGAGGCCGACTGATAGTAATGGTGATTTTTTAAGCTTCTTCTTCCTCTGTGATGTTTTCTTTACTTATTCCTTCGAGATTTCCGCTTTCACGTGAGGTTCCTTCACTTTCTTCTTCGAGCTCTTCTTGCACTTCCGGATCGATTGCTTCTTTTTCTTCGGGGTCTTCTAGTAGGTATTCGTCTAACTCTTCTTCGCTTTCTTTGACGGTGTCGATTAGTTTGACGGAGAGACCGAGACTTTGGAGCTCTTTAACCAAGACGTTGAATGATTCCGGTACGCGTGGTTTTTTGATTGATTCACCTTTGACGATGGACTCGTAAGCTTTGGAACGTCCGTAGACATCATCGGATTTAATGGTGAGCATTTCTTGGAGAGTGTGGGAGGAGCCGTATGCTTCGAGAGCCCAGACCTCCATCTCACCGAACCTTTGACCACCGTGTTGAGCTTTACCTCCGAGCGGTTGTTGAGTGACCAGAGAGTATGGACCGACTGAACGGGCGTGGATCTTGTCTTCGACTAGATGGTTTAGTTTGAGGATGTAGGCGATACCGACTGTAGTTGGTCTGTCGAATGGTTCTCCGCTCTTACCGTCGAAGAGTTGGATTTTACCGTCTTCGGGCAGCCCTTGTTCTTTCAGTTTTTCAGTAATTTGGTCGGTGGTTACTCCGTTGAGTGCCGGAGTGGCAACAGTGATTTGTGCTTCTTTTGCGGCCCAACCGAGATGGGTTTCGAGGATTTGTCCGATGTTCATACGGCTAGATACACCGAGTGGGTTGAGAATAATATCTACCGGAGTACCATCGGGGAGGAAAGGCATGTCTTCTTGCGGTACGATGATGGAGATCACCCCTTTGTTACCATGACGTCCGGCGATTTTATCACCGACAGAGATTTTTCTGGTTTGAGCGACATTGACTTTGATTTGTTTGAGGATTCCGGTTGGTAGTTCGTCGCCGGCTTCCTTGGTGAAGATTTGGACGCCTACGACCTTACCTCCTTCACCACCGGGGAGGCGGAGAGAAGAATCTTTTACGTCGCGGGCTTTGTCTCCGAAGATTGCTCTTAGTAGTCTTTCTTCGGCGGTGAGTTCGGTTTCACCTTTAGGGGTGATCTTACCGACGAGGATATCTCCTTCGTGGACGGTGGCTCCGATACGGATGATACCGTCTTCGTCGAGATCCTTCAGTTTTGTTTCGCTGACGTTAGGGATGTCACGAGTGATGATTTCTGGTCCGAGCTTTGTTTCACGGACATCCATGGTGAAAGTTTCGATATGAACAGAGTCGTAATAACCTTTACGGACGACGTTGTCAGAAATGATTACCGCATCCTCAAAGTTGTATCCTTCCCAGGCCATGTAGGCAACGAGGAGGTTACGACCGAGAGCTAATTCTCCTTTTTCGATTGCGGGACCGTCAGCTAGTGCCTGACCTTTCTTTACTTTTTGTCCGGAATCAACGATCGCTCTTTGATGCATACAGGTACCTTGATTTGAACGTTGGTAGACTTGGAGATAGTGATCCTTTTGTTTACCGTTGTCATATACGACGGTGATTTTTTCGGCGTCAACGTAGGATACTACACCGTCTCTTTCTGCCAGAGGTACTTGACCAGAACTTTTGGCGGCGATCTCTTCCATTCCGGTACCGACGATAGGGGCTTGGGGAGAGATCAGTGATACAGCTTGACGTTGCATGTTTGAACCCATGGAAGCACGAGTGTTATCGTCATGCTCGAGGAATGGAATCAATGAAGTAGTGACAGAGATAATTTGTTTTGGAGAAATATCGATGTGCGTGAGGTCGTTGATGTGAGCGAGATTTGCTTCTCCTTCTTTACGGGCCGAGACACGGCTGTTGGTAAATTGACCTAATTGGTCCATTTCGGAGTTGGCTTGGGCGATGATCAGGCCTTTTTCTTCGTCTGCGTCTACGTATTTGATATTGTCGGTGGCATAAGGACGGACGGCTACTTCGTCGAGATCGAGTTTGACGATTGCTTTTGCCGTTTTTTCGTCAACTATGTCACCAGCTTTGGCGATTTCTTTACCTTTTGAGTCTTTGACAGTTTCGCGGAGGATGCGTCCGATGAGGTCTTTTTCTTTCTTGCCGGAAACAGTATGAGCGACTTCACGGAAAGGCGTTTCGATGAAGCCGTATTTGTTGATTTTAGAATAACTGGCTAGATGTACTACGAGACCGATGTTTGGACCTTCGGGAGTGGCGATTGGGCAGATGCGTCCGTAGTGAGATGAATGTACATCACGGACATCAAAGGAAGCTCTTTCACGAGAAAGCCCTCCGGGCCCCATGGCTGATAGTCTTCTCTTGTGTTCGAGTTCAGCGAGTGGGTTGGTTTGGTCCATAAATTGAGAAAGCTGAGAACTGGCAAAGAATTCACGCAGTGCAGCAGTAATCGGACGAGAGTTGACCAGTTGCGTGGGAGTGACTGTTTCCAGATCCATGACGGTCATCCGGTCTTTGGCGATACGGTCAGTACGGAGGACACCAACACGGAATTTGTTTTGCACTAACTCTCCAACTGGGCGGATACGACGATTAGAAAGGTGATCGATATCATCAGGGGTGGCTTCGCCGTTGTTTAATTTGATCAGATGTTTGAGGATGTAGACGAGATCTTCGACTTGAAAGGTGTGGAATTTCTTTTCGTTTGGAGTGTCTAGCTCAAATCTCTTGTTTAATTTGTAACGTGCTACCGGCCCCATATCGTATTTGCGGTAGTCAAAGAACATTGATTGGATCAAAGCCTTGGCGTTTTCCGGAGTGGCTAGGTCACCAGGGCGGATTTTTTTGTAAATGTTTTGGTAGGCTTCGTCGACTGTTTTTGCGCCGTCTTTTTCGAGAGTGTTGAGGATGTAGTCGTGCTCTACGTCGGTAATGACATCGCTGAAAAGGTCGATGATTTCCTTGTCCGTTTCATAACCGAAGACACGGACTAGTGAAGTGATAGGGATTTTTCTCTTTCTGTCGATTTTGACTGTGATCACTCCTTTTTTGTCGGTTTCGATTTCTAACCAAGCACCACGTTTAGGGATGATCTTGGCGGTGTGTTTGCCGGGAGCGGAAGAATTTTTAGAAAAGAAGACACCAGGAGAACGGACGATTTGACTAACCACAACTCTCTCAATCCCGTTGATAATGAAGGTTCCGCGGCTGGTCATCAGTGGAATATTGCCGAGGAAGACATCTTGTTCCTTGATTTCTCCAGTCTCTTTGTTGATCAATTGGACGTGGATTTTTAGGGCTGATTCGTAAGTGAGATTTTTGTTCTTACAGGTGTCAGCGTCGTATTTTGATTCTCCGATTTCGTGTTTGAGAAAATGTAGTTCCAATTTTTTGCCAGAAAAGTCTTGGATGGGATTGATTTCATCCAAAAGATCACGAATACCATGATTGAGGAACCATTCGTAAGAGTCCAATTGGATTTCAATCAAGTTGGGGAGATCTACGTCATTGTCCGGTTGATCCCGGAAATATTTACGATCACTATTGAGGACAATAGTATGATCATCTGGTTTTAATTTAGTTGGTCCACCTACTAATTCGATAGTCTTGGTTGCTTTAGTAGTGGTAGTTTTTTTGGTCTTTTTGGAAGTTTTGGTTGTGGTCTTTTTAGTCGCTTTAGTCTTAGTTGCTTTAGCTTTTGTGGTCTTTTTTGCTTTAGAAGCAGTCTTCTTTGCTTTTTTTGGCATTGAAAATTGGGTCAAGGAACTATAGATGATTGAAGATGACTATCAACATAATATGGCCGTCCTTAACTCACTCGGAGATTTTTGATAGCTTAACTAGTCTAGTGGTTTTCTTTTTTCTGTCAAGAAGAAAAGGAAGTTTTTTTATTTTTTCAGCGATTGAATGGGGTCGATGTTTGATGCTTGATGGGCGGGGATGTAGGCGGTGAGGATGGTGAGGGCCGATCCGAAGAAGATGGTAAGTAGGAGGTGGTTGATTGAAAGGCTAAAAAAGTTAGTGGTGCTGATAGTGGTTGTGCTGGAGATTGCTTTGGTGAGGAAGGCGTTGAGGATCAGGCTGGTGAGGTAGCCGATCGTGATCCCGGCGATGCTGCCGACAAGGCCGATGATGATCGCTTCGTTGAGGATGAGGCGGCGGATTTGTTTTTTTGTGGCTCCGAGGGCTCGGAATAGTCCCAGTTCACGGCGGCGTTCGCTGATGGTGGCGAGAAAGGTGCTCATTATGGCGATCGCTGAGGTGAGGAGGATGATACCGCTGATTACTCCGAGGGAATTAGTGAGGTAACTAAAGCGGGCTTCGAGTTCGGAGGCATTTTTTTGGAAGTATTGGGTTTCGTAGCCGAGAGCTTCGATTTCTTGAGCTACTGAGCTGGTGTTGTTGGAGTTATCAGTTTCGACGAAGAGTTCGAGGTAGGTTTGAGGGGCGTCGTCTGTTTGTTCGGTAAATTGTTGGTTGAGGATGGAGACGACATTGCTGGGGAGGCTGACGCCGATGAGGTTGACGCGGTCAGAAAAGCCCACTACTTCTAGGCGGACACGGTTTTCGCGTTTGCGCAGTCCGGGAAAGAATGTGGAGTAATTGGGAAAAAGAGTCAGTTCTTTGCCGAGGAGTTGGTCTTCGCCGAGGTTGGGGAGATTTTGGGGGCCGGCGATCGTGAGGTTGTAGAGGTTGAGGAGCTGAGTGGGGATGACGGCAGGGTAGGGTTCTTCGGTTTTGTCCCAGATTTCGGGATTGGGGAGGTCGCTGGCGATGAAGTCTTTGGGGAGGCCAAAAATCATGGTGTCGGAAATGATATTAAATCCGAGCACGCTGGCTTCGATGGCGGAAAAATTATTAAATTGAGTTTGGGGATGGATATTGACGACGTGATCTAGTTGTGAGATTTCGCTGATGCTTTGGTCGTTGAGTTTTTCGTCGTCGGGGCTGGGGATGAGGGAGATTAGTCCGGTGTTTTTGCTGGGGGCGCGGACGGTGATTTGGGTGAGAGGGTTTTGCTTTTCCAGTTCTTGAAAAGTAGCTGTTTGGATGCCGCGGCTGAGACTGAAAAATAAAAGGAGGGCGGCTGTACCGATGGCCACACTGAGGATGGCTAATCCATTGCGGAATTTTTTTTGTTTGATGTTGCGGATTGAGAGCTGTGTGAGCATGTTAGTCGATTATCTGGCCATCTTGGATGTGCACTATTTTTTCAGCGCTTTCGGCGATTTGGTCGTCGTGAGTGGCTACTATTAAAGTAGTGTTGTGTTTTTTATGGAGGTCTTTGAGGAGCTCGATGATTTGAGAGCCGGTTTTGAGGTCGAGGTTGCCGGTAGGTTCGTCCGCGAGGAGGATTTTGGGGCTTTGGATGAGGGCGCGGGCGATGGCGGTGCGTTGTTTTTGGCCGCCGGATAGTTCATTTATTTTTGATTCTGATTTTTTTTCTAGGCCTACTTCTTTTAATAATTCTTCGGCGCGGGATGCTAGATCGGGTGAGGTTTTGTTGAAATAAGTGGGGAGTAGGACGTTTTCTTTCACTTTGAGGAAGGGCTCCAGGTGGAATTCTTGAAAAACAAAGCCAATGTGATGATTGCGAAAATGCGAAAGCTGATCATCGCTCATTTCGTGGATGTCTTGATCTTCGATGGTGATGTGGCCTTCGTCAGGTGTGTCTAAGCCGCCAATGAGATTGAGTAGAGTAGTCTTACCGGAACCGGAAGGTCCGATGATGGCGACGAATTCTCCTTCTTTGATTTCTAAATTGACATGTTCAAGCGCGACTGTCGGAAAAGCGCTAGCCGTAAATTTGCGAGAGAGATTGGTGATATTAATCATTGTTTTCTTCTTCGTCTTCTTGTTCTGGTCCGTCGATTTCGGTGTAATATTTATCGCAGAATTTTTTGATTTCTTTGAGGCGGTCGATTACTTTTTCGTCGTCGCCGGCACCGAGGTAATTGGGGTGGACTTTGATGGCTAAGGCTCCCGGGTATCCGTCTTGTTTTAGTTTGCTGAGGAAGCTTTCGAGCGGGATGATGCCGTCTTGTGGGGGCGAGTATTTCTTGCCACGGCGGAGATTAGAGAGGTGGACGTGGACGAGATATTTGTGCATGGAAGCATAGGTACGCATGATGTCTTGTCTTTTTTCGCCGATGCGGGAGGTGTCGATCGATACGTGTTTAAATTTTTTGAGGTCCTGGACGTTGGACATGGCGTGCTCGGGGATGAAGCCGAGGATAGTACCAGCGGGGGCGTTTTCCATGGCGATGGAGATTTGTTCTTTTTCTCTTAATTTGGGGATTTCTTTTTTGAGCCAACCAGCTAGTTTGAAGTCGAGGATTTTTGGGGGTTGGAGGATTACCACTTTAGCGTGTACTTTTTTGGCGATTTCTACTAATTCTTTAATATCCTTGGAGGCAATGTTTTTGGGCGCGGAAATCGCGTGAATGGGAATGTCGTATTCTTCGGTGAGACTTTTGAGATATTCTCCATTAAAAGTATCAAACTGTCCGTAATTGACGCCGAGGTCGATGCCGTCCATCTCTGCTTTTTTTGCTAATTCAAAAATGCGGTTTAATCCGTAGCCGCGTAAGGAATCTGTAGTGAGGACGATCATGCTTTTGTTTTTAGTTTACTTTAAACATTTTATCATGAATGGAGGATTGCTTCAATCTTTTCACGGCCGCCCATGTATGGCCTTAAGACTTCGGGGATGGTGATGGAACCGTCGGCGTTTTGGTAGTTTTCGATGATGGCGACGAGGGTGCGGGCGATGGCAATGGCGGTGCCGTTGAGAGTGTGGAGGTAGCCTTTTTTGCCGTTGGCGTCGGTGTATTTGATCTTAGAGCGGCGGGCTTGGAAGTCGGTGCAGTTTGAGCAGGAAGTGAGTTCGCGGAATTTGCCTTGAGTGGGGATCCAGACTTCGATGTCGTATTTTTTGGCGGCAGGAGCTCCGAGATCACCACCGCAGATATTGACTACTTGGTAGTGAAAGCCAAGGTCTTTCATGATTTCTTCTTCGATTGAGAGGATGTATTCGTGTTCGGCTTCGGATTTGTCGGGGTGGCAGAAGCTGAACATTTCGATTTTGTTGAATTGATGGACGCGGATGATGCCGGCGGTGTCTTTGCCGTAGGAGCCAGCTTCGCGACGGAAACAGCTGGAGTAGCCACAGTAGCGGAGAGGGAGTTGGTCGGCATCGAGGTTTTCAGAATAATGGAGCATGGTGAGGGGGACTTCAGATGTTCCTACTAAGAATAAATTGTCTTCTTCGGGATTGACGGTGTAGATGTCTTTGCGGTCCGCGGGGAAATATCCGGTGGCATACATTGCTTCTTCTTTGACTAGCACTGGCGGGATCACTGGTCTGAAACCTTTGCTGTTTAGTTTTGTCATGGAGTGTTGGAGGAGGGCAAATTCGAGGAGGGCGGCGTCACCTTTGAGGTAATAAAAGCGTGCTCCGGAGGTTCTCACTCCTCTTTCGATATCGATGATGTCTAGGTTTTCTCCTATTTCAGAATGAGTGCGGGCTTCGAAGTCAAAATTGGGTTTTGTGCCTTCTGTTCTTACTATGAGGTTGCTTTCTTCGTCGGCGCCTTCGGGGACGGAATCTAACGGGGGATTGGGGACATCGAGTACGAGCGCGTCTATTTTTTGCGTATATTCTTCCAGTTGGGGTTCGAGGTTTTTGATTTTGTCCTTAACTGTACTCATTTCTTCAAGGAGCTTTTCTTTTTCTGCCGGGTCGGCTTGGGGGATTTGTTTGGAGACGGAATTTTGCTCCGCTCTTAAGGACTCGATTTCCTGGAGGATGTTTTTGCGGTCCTCGTAAAGGGTGATGATTTTGTCGATGTCTATTTTGACATGTTTTTTTGCGGCCCCGGCTTTGATGAGGTCGGGGTTTTCAACGATAAATTTGAGATCGAGCATGAGATTTAGTTAGCTTTGCTGACATAAGATCCGTCTTCGGTGTTGACGGTGATGCGTTCTCCGGTTTTGATGAAGAGAGGGACTTTGATGGTGGCGCCGGTTTCGATAGTGACGTCTTTGGAACCGCCGGTGGCCGTGTCTCCTTTGACTCCGGGAGGTGCTTGGGTGACTTCGAAGTCCATTTTTGGCGGTAGTTGGACGCTGACGGGGATGCCTTCGATATAGAGTGCGTAACATTCGGTGTTTTCGATTAAGAATCGAGAATCATCGCCGATCGTTTCACTGTCGAGAGAAAATTGTTCGTAAGTATCGTTGTCCATGAAATGATAATTGCTGCCGTCTTCGTAGAGGTATTGGCATTTTTTTCTTTGGACGCTGATTTCTTCGACTGATTCTCCTGAGCGGAAGGTGTGCTCAACTACTTGGCCGGTTTTGAGATTTTTCAGTTTGGTACGAGTAAAAGCTGCTCCTTTGCCGGGATTGACAAATTGGGCTTCAGCCACGAGCCAGTCTTGATTTTTGTGTTTGATCGCCAGTCCTTTGCGGATGTCGGTAGTAGTTGGCATAGATGTAAAATTAGTTTTTGATCAGATGTGAAAAAGGGAAGAGTAGTACTTCTTCGATCTTTTTTTTGCCCAGGAGGACCATTAGGAGGCGGTCGAGACCTAAGGCGATACCAGCGCTGGGCTTCGAGATAGATTTTAAGGCTTCCAAAAACTCTTCGTCAATGGGAAATACGGTTTTGCCGAGGGACCTTCTTTCTTTTTGCTCTTCTTGGAGACGTTGATGTTGTTCGACGGGATCTAGTAATTCGGAA
>CAYMGN010000059.1:0-918 GCA_964389995.1 uncultured Candidatus Peribacteria bacterium
TTCAGCAAACTTTGTTCTTCTTCAAAACGGATCTCCAGCTTCCGTGGATGGACGTTCACATCAATCAATCTCGGTTCAATCTCAATATTGATAATAAACATCGGCTTTTTATGTTCCATCAACATCGAATGAAAAGCCCTCTTAATCGTATTGGCAAAAATATAATGCTGAATCGGCCGTCCATTAACCAGGAAATATTGATGCTTACTGCTACTCCTTGCCAAAGCCGGCTTCCCCACGAAACCGCTGATTTTTACTTCACTATGATCATAAAATATCGGCACCATCGCCTCCGCCGTCGTCCCCCCAAAAATATCCCTAATCTGCGCCAACAAATCCGTCACCTTCGGCAAATCAAAAACCGTTTTTTCATTATGAATCAACTTCAAAGAAATCTCCGGTCTCGCCAAGGCGATTTGATTGAGCATATTGGTGATCTTACTCAATTCCGTACTATCTTTTTTCAAATATTTCTGACGCGCCGGTGTATTAAAAAATAATTCCTGCACACTAATCACCGTGCCTTTTGCCATCCCCACTTCCGCTACTTGCTTGATATCACCACCCTCAGCATAGATCTCCGTACCAGCGACACTCTCCGCCGTCTTACTGCTCAAAGTAAATTTCGAAACCGAAGCAATACTGGCAATTGCTTCTCCCCGAAACCCCATGGTATTGATATCCCACAGATCCTTTTCACTGGAAATCTTACTGGTGGCATGTCTCTCTAAAGCCAATTTACAGTCATCAGCCTCCATCCCCGAACCATTGTCACTCACTTTGATCAGTTTCTTCCCGCTTTCTTTTAATTCTATCGTCACTCGATCCGCTCCGGCATCTAAGCTGTTTTCTACCAGCTCTTTTACCACGCTCGCCGGCCTCTCCACGACCTCACCGGCCGCAATTTGATTGATGAGA
>CAYMGN010000059.1:928-8286 GCA_964389995.1 uncultured Candidatus Peribacteria bacterium
GGACATAGAAAAAGAGGCTAAAATTTATGCCTCACTAACTTAACAGATCTGGAAATCTTTTTCTAACTCTCGGAGTTAGACTGGCCGGCATTGTCGTCTTCTAGGTAGACAGTGACAGATTTTGATTGGCTGGTACCGTCCTCAAAGAAGGCTTTGAAATGATAGTGGTTGGTCCCCACGGTGAGATTTTTCCATTCTACTTTTGAAGTGTATTGAAACTCAGAAGCCTCTCCGTCAAAATCTCTGATTGTATAGATGGCATTAAACGTCTTCCCTTCATTACTGACCACCAAAGCATTGACTACCACCCGATCCACATTAGCAGAAACTTCACCGGTAAAAACGATCTCATCTACTCCACGAAACACTCTATTGTGAGCAGGGGAGTTTATCCGAATAAATTTGTCACCACTTTCTCCCTCGTTATCAGCTTCGTTTTGATCTTCGTTATCGTTGTTATCATTTTCATTGTTTAATTCCTCATCATCTTCGCTTCCTTCAGTCTCTTCAAAATCATTTACATTCTCGCCACGGTTGGGAGTTTCATCCTGATCGTCAATCTGTGGACTATTGTCAGTCACCAAATCAAAAATCGGCTCTTCAATAGTGCCGTCTTCGTTTACTGTAGCCTCGTTGTCGGTGTTAGCACCGGAGGTTTTTAGCTTATCTTCTACGGAATTAGTAGCTAATTTCACGCTCACCAAAGCAGTTACAATCACCACCACGATCAAAAACGCGAGATAAAAGGCCGAGAGCTGCGATTTCTTTAGCTTACGCATAAAATTAACTTACTTCCTACAATTATATAGCAAACAAACCAATATTTCAATTTTATGGCAAGAGGGTTTTTCTTAACTGATGCAGTTTATTCAAAGCCTCCAGGGGAGTGAGGTTATTTAAATCCATTTCTTTCAGAGCAACCAAGGTCGCTTTTTCCCCTTCGTCCAAGCCCGAATGGGCGCGCTCCCCAAAAAACTCCATCTGCGCCTTCGCCACCTTTTTCACACCGGTCCCTTCCCCCAAATGCTTTTCCTCCAACATCCCCAACACCCCGCGCGCCCTCATGATCAAACTCTTCGGCATTCCGGCAAGCTTCGCCACCTCAATCCCATAACTCTTATCCACCCCACCTTCAACCACTTGATAAAGAAAAATCACTCCTTCCTCGGCATTTTCTCTCACCATCACACTGGTATTTATCGCTGTATCAAGCTCTTCCGCCAAATCAATCAACTCATGATAATGCGTCGCAAACAAGGTCTTCGCCCCCAATTCATTGTGAATATATTCACTAATCGCCCAGGCAATACTCACCCCATCATAAGTCGAAGTCCCCCGACCAATTTCATCGAGAATAATCAAACTTTTATCCGTCGCATGGTTAAGGATCATCGCCGCCTCAGTCATCTCCACCATAAATGTACTCTCGCCCGCCGACAGATTATCCGAAGCCCCCACACGCGTAAAAATCTGATCTACAATCCCCATCTCCACACTCTCCGCCGGCACATATGAGCCGATCTGTGCCAGCAGCACAATCAACGCATTTTGCCTTAGGTAAGTGGATTTACCACCCATATTCGGCCCGGTAATCAGCATTAATTTGCGCTTGTCATCTAGTTGGAGACTATTGGGCACAAAGCTACGATTTTTACTGTTTGCTTCCACCACCGGATGGCGACCTTCAGTGATTTTCAGTACATTATCATCTACTAATTCCGGCTTACAATAGTGATTTTTATTTGCCAGATAGGCAAAATTACCCAAAACATCCAGCCCCGCAATCGCCCTTGCCGTACGCTGTAACTCCAAAATCCTCTCCACAATCTGCATCCGCACGTAATGAAAAATTTCATATTCTAAATCCTTGATCTTATCCTCAGCACTGAGCACTTTTTCTTCATACTCTTTTAATTCCGGGATGATATACCGTTCAGAATTTACCAGGGTTTGTTTGCGGATATAATCTTCAGGCACTGCATCCAAATTGGCCTTACTGATCTCAATGTAGTAACCAAAAACTTTGTTAAACTTCACCTTCAGCGAATTCACCCCCGTGCGCTTAATTTCTCTTTCCTGGAGATTTTTGATGAATGTTTTGACCTTGGTGCTGATACTCCTCAGATCGTCTAGTTCTTGATTATAGCCATCTCGGATCATCCCGCCATCACGCAATGATGCCGGCGTTTCATCGTCAATCGCTTCCTCAATCAAACTTCGCAACTCCTCCAAAGCAAAAATTTCCTTATTTATCGCCTTAAATTCATCTTTGTCATTAATCAGCTCCTTCAGTTTTGGGATTTTTTCCAATGATTGTTTTAGAGCCAGCATGTCTCTGGCATTGCCGCTGCCTAGGCTTAAACGGCTGAGCAGTCTCTCAATATCGTAAAGTTCGGATAATTCCGCGCGCAGATTTTGTAGTAGTAGGGAATCATTGACTAAACAGGCAACTTTGTTCAGTCGGTTATTGATTTTTGCCTTGTCGATCAGCGGCATCCTCAGCCAGGATCTCAACATCCGCCCACCCATTGCCGTGTTGGTTTCGTCCAGTACTCCGAGCAAGCTGCCCTCTCTTTGACCGTTAAAATTATTAAAGAAAAGCTCCAAATTGCGGATTGTGATCTCACTGAGAGGCATAAAATCCTGCACTTGGTAGTAACTAATTTTGTGAATATGCTTCAGCTCGGTCTTTTGAGTCTCCAGGAGATAGTGCAGTAGGGTAGCACTGGCCTTGATCGCAGCCGATTTTTCTTCCAGTTTGAAGGACTTGAGATTATTGACCTCAAAATGCTCCATCAAGAGCTCCCGCCCATTTTTATAGGGCTCTTGCGGATAAATCAAACTTCCATCCAGTTTTTCTGCAAAGGTTGGCCGCAATTCTTTTTCGACCAGTAATTCTGCCGGCCGCACCCGCTTGATTTCCAACAGCAGATCTCCAAAGGTTTCAAAAATCGTACTCTTAAACTCCCCGGTAGTTAGGTCCGCAAAGGCAAAACCCCATTGGTCCTTCTCTCGCAGGGCCGTAGCGAGGTAGTTATTTGACTTTTGCTCAAGGATATTTTCGTCGAAGGTAGTTCCAGGTGTGATTACCCGGATCACTTCACGCTCCACTATCCCCTTGCCATCCGGCTGACTAACCTGATCACAAAGAGCCACTTTTTTACCGGAACGAGTAAGTTTAGAAATATACTGATCCACCGCATGAAAAGGCACTCCACACATCGGCGTTTTGTCCTCGCTCTTACCTCTTGCCGTCAGCGTAATCTGCAAAATTTTCGAGGCCACCTTTGCGTCCTCATGAAACATTTCATAAAAATCCCCCAAGCGAAACATCAAGATCGCGTCTTCATATTCATTTTTAATCTCCATGTATTGCTTCATCATCGGCGTCAGCTTGGCCACGCTTAAGAGTTTAAGTTTTAGTTGAGTAGGGGAAAAATGTCGATCGCCGGTTCTTCATAAGGATGCGCTTTTTTGACTCCAGCCAGTACTAAATCCAATTGAGCATGTGGACAAATCGTCTCAATCTTCACTTCTTTTACTTCCTCGATCTTATCTTGTTGACCAATAGCCGGGTTACTCCCCGTCAAAGGTCGAAAACGCCCCACTCCCTCGGTGGTAAAACTACAAAAATCATAGTTACCAATACGTCCGGCACCGCTTTGTGCTAAAGCCTTGCGCACGTGATCAGCCGCATCCACCGGTACATAAACAGCGATTTTGACATTTTTAAAATTCATCACGGGCATTATAGCAATAATCACGCCCCATATTGCAATACTTCTTCGCCGTAGACTTTGCGCAGACCGTCGTAAGCTTTAAAGAGCTTCATTTCTCTCTCCGTATCCTCTTTAAAAAGGCTGAGATTATAGTTTTTTAACAAATTACTCACCCCCACGCCGATTAGCCTTATCTTCCTCCGTCTCTCTATTTTCTCTAAAAAGAGCTTTTGCACAATCGGAAAAATCTGTGTATCCAAAGATTTCACGCCTCCGAGACTCACCTGAAAAGAATTATCATCAAAAGGTTTACGTTTTTTACCATCACGTCCATCATCTTCAGCCTTATAACGAATTTTCAGAAAAACAGTATTCGCCTTCATATCATAAGCCCGCAATTTGATCAGCACCAAACCCAAAAGCTGCCGCAAAATCTTTAAATGCTCTTTGCGGTAAGGGTGGGACTCAAAAAACGTTTTTTCTTTCGAAATCGATTTTGGCAGGCTGCGGTTAGCGATCACCGGCCGATTATCTGCTCCAATCGATTTCTTCCAAATTGGGATCATGTTAACCCCAAAGCGATCAATCACTTCACTGCTGGAGAGCTCACTGAGATCCCCAATTTTTTGTAAGCCAAAGCGCTTCAGCGCTAGAAATGTCTGTGCGCCAATCCCCGGGATCGCCCTTAAAGGCAAGGGCGCCAAAAATCCCCTCTCTTTCCCAAAAGGCACATGCGTCAATTTATGCGGTTTATTCTCACTGGAAGCCACTTTAGCCACAGTCTTGTTACTAGCTAAGCCACACGAAACCGAAATCCCCAGCTCTTGATAGACTGTCATTAAAATGTTTTTTGCGATTTCGTATGCCGAGGCCTTTTTCATTAGTTTCAACCCAGTTACATCTAAATATGCCTCATCAATAGAACTCATTTCCACTTCATCGGTAAAATCCTGAAAAATCTGATGCATCCGCCGCGAAAAATCCCTGTAAGCCTGAAAATTACCTTTGACTACGGTGGCTTGAGGGCAGCGTTTGATCGCCAGATACATCGCCATCCCGGAATGAATCCCAAATCTTTTTGCTTCGTAACTGGCCGTGGAGACAATCCCTTTAGTGCGGCTGCCTCCTATCAAAACCGGTTTTCCTCTTAGTTGCGGATTGAGCACTTGTTCCACTGAGGCAAAAAAAGCGTCCGCGTCGATGTGCAATATATCTCTTTTTTCTTGTTTGATAGGAAGCGTGTACATAACATTTTTGGCGTTAATAAGCAGCAGACCAGAGCAGAGTATCTAATATTGTCAGGAAGATTTGGTATTTGACGAATATTTTGTTAGAATATTTTTGTAAGATTGATTTCCAACCAGATACTCTGTACTGACCTAGAACATTGCCGGCCGGTATTTGTTGTTGTGACCTCTTAGTGATTTCACTACTTCCTGAGCTTTCTGTACGAGAGTTCTTTTTCTTGGGTTGAGAGGTCTCTTCCACCAAGAAAGGGTGTCTGATTTTCTTGTTTTAGCGTTCTTTTTGTTGCTGGTTTCGATAGTGATAGTAAGAAACATAGTATTTTGGGTTAAAGTTTTTTAGTTTTTTAATGTTGGGCGAAGAAGGGCACATTGAAAATGTGCTTTCTTGTTTGCTTTTTTTAGTCACTCAGGAGCTGTATTAGTACTGTCTGATCAGCGATTTTACCACTCCTTGAATCACCATTTCGTTTACTGGGTAGATGTCTGAGTATTCTTTGTTTTCTGCTTTGAGATAGGATTTTCCGCCTTCTTTTATCAGTCTCTTGATGGTGTTGCCATTATCTACCAGTGCGACAACGATATCTCCATTTTTTGCTTCTTTACTGAGGTCCACTAGTACCATGTCACCTTCAAAGATTCCTGCGTCGATCATGCTCTCACCTGTTACTCTTAGTAGGTAGAAGTCGCCTTTGTCTCCGCTGATATCGTCTCCAAGATTGATCCAGTTTTCGACGTATTCTTCTGTCAGAACCGGTCCGCCTGCTGGTACGAAACCGAGTAGTGGGATGGCATTAGTTTCTCCCATTAGTTTCGTTTTTACGCTTTCTAGCAGCTGAATCCCTCGTGGGGTGTCGTCTTTTTCTATATATCTTTTTTCTTCCAGAGCTTTTAGGTGTTTCAATATGCTGTTGTCGGAACTGACTTGAAAAAATTCTTTCATTTCTTTAATAGTAGGGGATTTACCATTGTTTAGTTGGTACTCTTCGATGAAGTTGAGTACTGCCTCCTGTTTTTCAGTGAGATGTTCTGCCATTTGTTTGTTTTTTATATGGTAAGTATATCCTCACCCCCATATTAGGTGAGTGTGCCCTCACCGTCAAGGGTAATTTTGTAAAAAAGTTAAGATCGCTTGAGATAAGTAAAAAATGGAATTTAGGGCTTTGTGGATCAAAGAGGACTATTAATTTCGTATAAGCTTCTTGGTGAAATTTGGGTGTAGAGTTCGGTAGAGCGGATGTTTTGATGTCCGAGAAGAGTTTGAATGTAGCGGAGATTCACCCCAGAGTCTAAAAGATGAGTAGCAAAGCTATGTCTTAACGAATGAAAGCTATGTTCGCTCTCAACACCCGCACGCTTCAATGCCTGTTTAAAGACCTTTTGCAGACTACGAGTAGTCAACTTCCCACCACGCTGACTCTCAAAAAGTGGTTTATCGGCCTCTTTACTTCCGATAAACAGCTCTAATTTCCTCAATAATTTTTCCGGCAGAATTGTAAAGCGGTCTTTGCCCCCTTTAGCGTTGCGTATGTGTAGAGTTTTTCGCTCAAAATTTAGATCCTGAACTTCCAAATTTCTCACCTCACTCACCCTCAACCCTGCTCCATAACTCAAAGCTAAAATCAGACTATGCTTGCGATTATCAGTACGTTCGATCATTAGTTTAATTTGCTTATTAGTGAGGATCTTCGGTAACCGTTTTGGCCTTCTTGCAAAGCTAATGTCTATTTTATCCGGCAGTCTTATCACCTTGTCATAAAAGAACTTTAAGGCCGCCAAAGATTGATTTCTAGTCCTCACCGCCAAACCCTTCTTCGCTTGATGGTATAAAAAAAGCTTAACCAAATCCTCAGAGTTGTCCCCCTGATCATTACCAAAAACCTCACCATCAACAAAGATCAAAAATTGATTCACACTGTTCATATAAGCCTTGATAGTCCTCGGACTATAGCCCTTAATCGTTAATTCTTGCTCCAATTGATTCAAATAAAAACTCCACATCATCAAAAAATTTACTTAAACTAAAAAAAAGCTCTAAACTAAGACCAGCTTATCCTCAAAAAATTAAATTTTTCTAAATTTTTTCTAAAAAATTTCGGATAAGCACTAGTTGTCAGAAATAGTGCGAGCAAGCAAAGAGGAGATATAAAAGCGTATAGACGCTGAAAAGTGGGGAGTTTTTTTTCAAAATCAGTTAGTAACTACATCCGACAACAGCGACTATGCGGTTGCGTTCAGTCGCGATGCTCCATCACTCCACCCAACTTGACCGATGATCCGCCTGCGGCGTATTTTAACATCGATCAAGTTCGCATAGTCGCGAACGTTAGCTGAAATATCCCTTTTCTTTTTTGGGCTATCGCCCAATTGTTTTAAAAAATTTTCAAATTTCTTT
>CAYMGN010000060.1:0-1776 GCA_964389995.1 uncultured Candidatus Peribacteria bacterium
TAGTGTAGAGGTGGCCGCCGGTTTTGGTGAGCGCTGAGGCGAGCCAGATGCCGGAGTAGCCATTTGAGGTGCCGATTTCTAACACTTCTTTAAAATCCTGATTGATAATCAAGAGGTAGAGAAACTGAGCGGTTTTTTCGTCAATATTCCAAAACTGGTCACGGGTTTGAGCCAATTCTTGCAAAAGAGCCTGAATGTTGGGAGCTAAACTAAAATTCATCGGGGATATATTAGTCCCTAATGATGGTGCGGGCAACTATAACTGTAAAGAGAGCGGTGAGGGCGGCCCCAATGAAGCTTTCGAGGGCGGCGAGGATTCTCCAGGCTCCGGTGGCATGGAAGTCTCCGTAGCCGAGAGTGGTAAAGGTGACAATGCTGAAATAAAGTGAAGAGATGAAGGAAGGTTCAGTTTCTTGACCTTGGTAGAGAAGGACGTTGTGATGAGTATAGAAGATCGCGCAAATGACGATGATTACGAAGGCCCAGAGGACGATGCGGTAGTAAGATGTACCGTATTTGCAGAGAAGATCTCCAAAGATGTAGTTGAGGATGCGTTTTGGACTGTGTTTTTTGGCGATTTTGCGTTTGGCGACCATTTCTAGGTAGTGATAGTGGTCGGATTTATCGTGGAGGCTGGAGTTTTTGTACATTTCTTTAATCTGCTTGTATTCGATAGAGGCGAAATGATAATTGCCGCTTTTTTCTGATTTCAGTTCTTTACCAAAGGTGGTTTTTTCGTCGACGATGGTGTTGTCGAGGACCACGTCTTTGATGTCAGCGTCAGTAAAGTTGCAATTGATTAGTTTTGCGGCACGGAGGTCAATCGCTTGGCAGTTTGATTCTTGGAAATTGCATTCGTTGAGACTGGCGTTTTTAAATTCGGCGTGATCGAGTTCTGCTTGTTCAAAGCTGCAGTTATAGATCTTGGCGTCTTGAAAGACTGAGCTTTTGAGTGAAGCTCCTTCAAAGTGAATGTTGGAAAGAACGGCGATGTTTTCGTTATAGCCTTCGTCGTCTTCGATATTGATGCGGAAGTCAAAGCCGGATAGGGGCGCTCCGCGGAGGTCAATGCAGTCCTGGACCTCATCATCATTGATCCCCGGGAAGTGGTGTACTTCTTTGCGGAAGAGCACAGGACTGAGGTAGCACTTGGTCTCTTTGATTTGATTGAGAATTTTTTTGCCGTGAGGAGTGGTCCAGCGATGGCGTAATTGCTCGATTTTCTCCTTGGTGTAATGCATTTTTATTTTTGTTTCAATAATTATTATAACATAAAAAGGGCTTGAAGTAAATTTGTTCAAGCCCTTTTTTGTGTTTTAGTTGGTGACTGCTTCTAGGATGCTTTCGTCTTCTTCTTTAGGGGGAGGGGCTTCGGTGTCGGTGGGGGGAGTTTGGTTAGTTTCTTGGTCGTCTTCTTCGGGCTCTTCCGGTGTGGGGTCTGGTTCTTCGTCCGGTTCTTCTTCATCGTCATCATCGTCGAGTGGTGGCGGGCGGTAGTCGATGTCTTTGTCGGCGGTGACGCGGATTACTTGGGATCCGGTGTAGCCGAGGTCGTCAGTGATTTCTGCTTCGATGGTGTAGTCTTGGCCGTTGGAGGCGGTGCCGGGGATGCGGACGATACCGGTGGTGGAGCCGCTGTTGCCGGTGACTACGGGTCGGAATTCGATGTTTTCGTTACGCTTGAGGACGATTTCTTTCGCTCCGTTGGGAGCATCATATTGGAGTTCAAAGCTCATGTTTTCTCCCGGTTCAAATCGAGAATTACTGGCTGGGCTG
>CAYMGN010000060.1:1786-8203 GCA_964389995.1 uncultured Candidatus Peribacteria bacterium
TTGTGGGGGCGTTTTCTTGAGTTCTCTTGGTGTGGACGTCGTCAAATTCTGTTGGTGGAGCGCCGAAGCGGATGACGCTGTTTTCAGAGAATCCTTCGGGTATTTCCGGCGGGTTTTCTTCGAAGAAAGTGATGATTTCTTGTTTCCAGTTAAACATATCGGCGATCGGTTCGTATCTTTGGTAGATTACTTCGATGATAGTTTCTTTGGGGGTGAATTCTGTTGGTCGTTTGCCGGAGATTTCGTCGATTTCGACTTCAAAAAAGACGTCTTCTTCTTCCGTTGGTTTAGCAAAGTCTGGGAAGATATCTTCAACGATAAACTCGGCAGGGGTGTTTTCTCCCGGACGCTTGCCGGAGGCTTTACTGATCTGGATGCTTTGGATGCCTTCCGGTCTGGGGAATGGTTCGTTTGGTAGGTCTTTGAGGGCGGCGGTCATGATCGCTTTAAAGATTGGGGCTGCTGTAGTGTAACCGCTGGCGTTGAGATTGAGTCCTGTACCGTCGGTGTTTCCGACCCAGACTCCGGTGACGATGCGTGGGGTGTAGCCCATGGTCCAAGTGTTCCCTGGTAGTACTACACCGCCGTCACTTTTACTACTTTTGGTACTGGTACCGGTTTTGGCGGCGACGGTTTTGCCGCTGACGGTGAGGTTTGGCCCGATGCCGTTTTCGGTGTCAGAGAGGATGTCGTTGATTAGGTAAACTAGTTGGGGATCAACCACTTCTTCAAAATCTGGCTGTTCCCACTCTTCGAGGATGTCGCCGTTGCTGTTTTCGACGCGGAGGACTGAGACTAAGTCTGGCCTTTTACCGCTGTTGGCCAAGGTGCCGTAGGCTCGGACCATTTCGATCAAAGGTATTTCGCCGGAACCGAGGGCTAGCGGGGCGCCATAGTTGATTGCAGGGTCGAGAGTGGTGACTCCCAATTTTTCCATTAATTCGATGATTTTTTCTTGTTCTTCGGCGAGGTAATACATCTTGACTGCGGGGATGTTGCGGGATTGAGCGAGGGCACGGCGGACACTCATTTGGCCGCCCCAGCTGCCGTCGTAGTTTTGTGGGGCATAGCCGCCGATGCGCATTGGGACGTCATAGATCACGTTTCCCGGTGCATAGCCGTTGTGAAAGGCTTGGAGATAAACGAATGGTTTAAAAGAAGACCCTGGTTGGCGACTTCTCAAAACAACGTTTACATTACCGTCGATTTCTTCATTCCAGTAGTCTGCGGACCCGACCATGCTGAGGATATGGCCGGTCTGGGCGTCGATAGTGAGAGAGGCGACATTATTGGCACCGTAGTATTCGAGGTCGTTTTCTGCTTTTTCGGCAATGATGCGTTCGGCTTCGTCTTGGAGGTCGGAGTCGAGTGTGGTGTAGACTTTGAGGCCGCCTTGTTCGAGGAGGTCTTTACCGTAGCGGTCTTCGAGGTATTGTTTGACATAAAAGACGAAGTGGGGGTGGTTGATTTCTGTTTTCTTTTGGGTAAATTCTACTCTTTGGAGGAGTTCGCGGTATTTGTTTCTCTCGCTTTCTTCGATTGTTCCGAAGCGGATGAGGCTACTGATGGTGGTGTCGGAGCGGCCGGGGATATAGACAGAAGCGTCTCCAATTTGGACATCTACTCCGATGAGGCCGATAGAAAATTCTCCCTCGTTGAGGTCTTCTAATTCTTGAATGTTGCGTTCTTCGAGTTCATCTACGGTAAATTCGCGGGTGAGATGGGAGTAGCGGTTATCGCCGAAGGGGTTGTAGCGGCTGGGGGCTTGAGGGATACCGGCAAGGATGATGCTTTCGGCTTCGGTGAGGTCTTTAGCGTCTTTGTCGAAGTAGGTTTCAGCGGCTTTTTGGATACCGTAGGCGTTATTGCCGTAGGGGATACGGTTGAGATAGAGTTCGAGGATTTTTTCTTTGGTGAATTCTTTTTCGAGGCGGGTGGCGAGGAGGATTTCTTTGATTTTACGGATGTAGGAGCGTTCGGTAGAGAGAAAGGTGTTTTTGATGTATTGCTGGGTGATAGTGGATCCACCACGTTGGGCACCAATACCAAAGACTTCGTGGAGGACGGCTTTGGTGATCCCGCCGACATCGAAGCCGTTGTGGTCGTAAAAGCGGTCGTCCTCGAGGGCGACCGTGGCGACTTTGATATGATCTGAAATTTCGCCGAAGCTGACTTCTTCGCGGTTTTCTTCGCCGTGGATGGTGTAGAGTGGATCGCCGTTTTTGTCGTAAATTACTGTGGATTGAGCAGCGGTGAGATTTTCGAGGTCACGGACGTCGGGGAGGCTCAGCGAGAGGACGGTGACAAAGATAGAAATGGCAATAATGCCCAGTATTCCGAGTGAAACGATAGAAGTAGCGGTCCAAAAGAGTACTTTTTTCCACTTTACGGCGTCTTTTTGGGGGATAAATTTACGTAATTTGTGTTTTAGTTTCCTGGCTTTATGCTTTAGATAACCCATTTTCGATTAGTCAATGATTTTGAATGATAATTCGCTGCGATTTTACCATAATTCCACAAAATTAACAGCTTTTCGTCAAGGGGAAAAAGATGGAAAAAGACCCGGCACCTTAAGGGGTGCCGGGCGGCCCGAAGGCCTATGGTCCGGTCATTCGCAGCGAGATAATTCTGCTTCCGTGCAGGCGCACGGAAGCGAGGGGAATTCATCTTCGACGTTGCTGCAGCCGTCGCCGTCGCTGTCGCGTTCGGCGTCGCAGAGGTCGCTTTCGCCCCAACTGCAGGGGATGCAGGGGTTGAGGTTGAGTCCGATTTCCGTTGTGTCGGACAATCCGTCGCCGTCTGCGTCAGGGGCTGAAGTTTGGTCTTGGACCGGAGCACTGATAGTTCCCACATCTATGGTGCAGGAAGCCAGTTCTTCAGTTTTTTCGACGAAGCATGAGAGCCTTTTTTCATAGGCTTCCACAAGACATTCTGAGGTTTCGTTGTCGCAGTCTCTTTCTTCCATGCCCATCGTGGTTGCGGCGATACAACCTGCTTGGTTTACATAGCAACTTGTTTCGCCTGTGTACCATCGTGCATCGCAGAGTTGGTAGCTCCTCCAGAGGGCACGAGTTTCGTCCCTTGCCTCTACGTCAGAAGTGTGATCGTAGGGGATGGGGACTTCTTTGACTTCGACGACAACGTCGCCCTGAATGACATCAGGGGATTGAACTGAATCTGCTTCCACGTAGACCAGCTCGGTTTCGCAACCAGTGAGGGCCGCGAGGGTGAGAGTGATGAGGAACAGACGAATAAGAACGTTGATGATGATACCCACGGTATCTCCTTGCGTTTGCCCAAAAAGGGCGGTTATGACCGGATTGTCAAATTGCTAGAGACGTGCACTTAGTGCCATCTATAGCAGCTTATTATTCGTTAAAAAGCGGCTTTTGTCAAGCTTTTTGCTTATTTCCCGCGGATGTGGCCGCCGATTTTTTCGAGGTTTTGGAAGATTTTTGTTTGGATGCTGGCCATTTCTTCGTCGGTGAGGGTGCGGTCTGGGGCTTGGAGAGCCACTTTAAAGGCGGCGGCTTTTTTGTCGGCTTCGATTTTTTCGCCTTGGTAGAGATCAAATAGTTCTATGCTTTGGATGAGGTTTTGTTCGGCTTGTTTGATGGCGTTTTCGAGCTTTTTGACTTCGGTTTCGCGGTCGATTACTACGGAAATATCGAGGTCTAAGGTCGGAAATTTATTGATCGGGAGATACTTGCGGATCTTTTTCTCAGCGGCGATGAGCTCGGTAAAGTTTACTTCAGCAATGGCAATATCGTAGCCTTGGAGGTCAAAGTTTTGCTGGACCAAAGGATGAAGCATGAAGACGTGTCCGAGATTTTGGCCGTTTTTTTCCAGATAGCTGCTCGCTTTTTTTTGGTGAGCGTAAGGGGCATTGTCGATGTCGCTGACGGTTTTGAGATTGTGAAGGTCAAATTTTTCGAAGAAAGTTTCGAGGGCGCCTTTTGCTTGATAGAAGGCTTTGTCTTCGTTCTTTTTAGTAACGACCATTAGGGCGAGCCATTTTTCTTCTAAGGGCATGTATTCGCCAATGTCGGCGTAGCAGTGTCCGATTTCGAATAATTGCAGTTCCGGGAAGTTTTTGAGGTTTTGTTGTGCGGCTTTGAGGAGGTTTGGCACTAGGCTTTTGCGCATGTGGGTTTGGTCCTCCGAGAGATAGTTGAGGACTTGGATGTGGCCGGATTCTTCGAGGAGGGCGGCTTGGAGGTCTTGGAGACTATAGAATGAATAGTTTGCCACTTCGTGAAAGCCGAGACCGAGGCCCAGTAGTTTGCGGGTTTGGTGTTTTTTGAATCTTTCTTCGTTGGCTTCTGGCAACTTTGTCGGGAGGGTGGGAAGAGTGGGATCGATGTTTTCGTAGCCGTAGATGCGGGCGATTTCTTCGATGAGGTCGTCTTCGATTTCTACGTCTTTGGTGCTGCGGAAGCTGGGGACGAGGACTTCAAAAGTATCGGAATCTTTTTCGCTTACGGTAAATTCTAAACTTTCGAGGATTCTTTTGATATCTGCTGCGTTTAGGTCTTTGATGCCGATTTTGCTGAGGGCTTTTTTGATCGAAAGGGTGATGCGGTTTTCTTTTTCTTCAAAATTATTGATATCGACGATGGGGCCGGCGATTTTTGCGTCTGGAGAGACTTGGAGGATTAGTTCTGCGGCTCTTTTGATGGCGGTTTCGGCAAGGTGGGGGTCGAGGGATTTTTCGAATCTTTGGACAGAGTTGGTGCGGACACCGTGGTTGACGGAGGTGCGGCGGACGTGAGTGGCGTTAAAATTGGCGGATTCGAGGATGATGGTTTTGGTTTCTTGGTTGATGCCGCTGTTTTCGCCACCGATTACGCCGGCGATGGCTACTGGCCCGTTGGCGTCTGCGATTACGAGATCTTCGGGGTCGAGTTTGATTTTGTTGCCGTCGAGGGTGGTGATTTTTTCGCCGTCTTGGGCGTTTCTGACGATGATTTTTTCTTGGATGTTTTTTTGATCGAAGGCGTGCATTGGTTGTCCGAGCTCGGCCATGACGTAATTTGTGACGTCGACGATGTTGTTGTGGAGGCCGTGTTCTGTGGCTTGCAGTCTTTGTTTGAGCCAGTCGGGGGATTCTTGGACGGTGACGTTTTTGATGATGAGGCCGCAGTAGCGTGGGCAGAGTCGGGTGTTTTCTACTTCGATGGTAGGTGTTTCTCCGGAATTTGGGAGTTCTACTTTTGTTTCGAAAGGAGCTAGGTTTTGGTCGGTGATGGCGGCGATTTCACGAGCGAAGCCATAGTGTCCCCAGAGGTCTGGGCGGTGGGTGAGGGATTTGTTGTCTACTTCGAGGATGATGTCGTCTTTTTGGAAGTGTTGGTGGAGTGGGGTGCCCGGTTTTGCATCAGTGTCTCCGAGGTCGAGGATGTCTTTTTTGCCGGCATTTGGATCATCGATGCCGATTTCGTTACCGGCGCAGATCATGCCTGAGCTTTCGACACCGCGAATTTTCACTTTCTTCATTTCGATTACTTCAGTGCCGTGCCAGCTGACTATGGCGCCGATTTTGGCTACGGCTACTTTCATTCCTTGTTTGAGGTTGGCTCCGCCGCAGACGATTTGGGCGGGTGCTTTTTCGCCGATGTCGGTGATGGCGATTTGGAGTTTGTCGGCGTCGGGGTGGGGTTTTAATTCGATTACTTCTCCCACTACCATTTTTTCAAATTTGCTTTTTTCGTCGAGTACTTGCTCTACTTCCGCGGTTTTGAGAGTGACTAAATCTCCCAGTTCTTGGGCGCTGAGGTCTTGGGGGAGTTTTACAAAATATTTAATCCAGTTGAGGGAAATAAGCATTTTTTCGGTTTAAAATTGTTTTAAAAAGCGGAGATCACTGCCGTAGAGATGGCGGATGTCGTCGATTTCGTAGCGCATCATCACGAGACGGGTGAGGCCAAAACCAAAGGCCCAGCCTTGATACTCCTTGGGGTCGATATTGCCTGCTTTGAGGACGTTTTCGTGGACCATTCCCGCACCCATAAATTCGAGCCAGCCGGTTTTTTTGCAGACGCGGCAGCCTTCTCCTTGGCAGATGAGGCAGGAAAAATCGACTTCTAACCCCGGTTCAACAAAGGGGAAATAGCCTGGTCGGAAGCGGACTTTTACTTCTTTTTGAAAGAGACGGGTGAGAAACTCGGTGATCACGCCCTTGAGATGGCTGAGAGAAATGTCTTTGTCGATCAGGAGGCCCTCCACTTGGTCGAAGGTGTGGTCGTGGCTGGCGTCGGTGGCTTCGTTACGAAAGACGCGGCCGGGGACTGCGATGCGTAGTGGTGCGCCGAGTTTTTGCATGGTGCGCACTTGGACCGGTGAGGTGTGGGTGCGGAGGACGAGGCGGCCGTGGTCATCGTGGTCTTTGCCTTTGACAAAAAAGGTGTCTTGCATGTC
>CAYMGN010000061.1:0-6196 GCA_964389995.1 uncultured Candidatus Peribacteria bacterium
CTCCTAAGCAGGTCTTCTCAGAAAAAATTGCAATTCGATCTGGAATCTAAGTGTTTGTGGAGGGCAAAATCAATTTCGGAGTAGTGCCCCCTCAAGAACCAGAAGAAGAAGCATTTAGCGTTGGAGGGCTTGAAGAAGGCGGCGAATGGCATGGTGGTACCTGTTTTGATTAGGCCAAAGAAAGACAAGAAGCTAGGAATGATAATGGCAGCCAATAATCCAGTTGTGGTCGAGCAGGTGAATAATAATTTGGCTAAAGTGCTTGAGGATCTTGAAAATGGGCGCTTCAAAGAGCATGAATTGTAAGGAGCTTGGTTCTGAACTCGTAAACCGCTCCCGCCAGGGATTTTCCTGGCTTTTATGCTCTTAGTGGAGCTGTTTTTTGGTCTGTAATGAGATTAGAGCATCTTTTGTACAAGGTACGATGCGCCCAAAATTGGCCTATCCAACCTTGACCTACCATGCTGTTAGAGAACAATCTAGAAAAACTACTTAAGACAAAGCTTCTATAACTCAACAAATACAGACCTATTTCGTCTGACTTGTTAGCAAAATTGAAAGAAAGGTTCGAAATTGAGATGACATATAACTCAAATGCGATTGAGGGAAATACTTTGACTTTGAAGGAAACTTTTTGGGTTATTCAGCAAGGCATGACGGTAACAGGAAAGCCGCTAAAAGACCATCTAGAGGCTTGCAACCATAAGGAAGCTCTGGACTATTTATATGAGTTGATTGAACATGAAAAGAAAAACACGATTTCAGAGCATTTGATAAAAAATCTGCATCACTTGGTGATTCAGAATATCAATAAAGATATTGCGGGTAGATATCGTGAGGTTGATGTTTTTATCACTGGGACCGAGCACAAACCGCCGTCGGCGTTGGAGGTGCCAAATCAGATGATGGATTTGGTGAAATGGGCAGAAAAGAACGACGATAAGATGAATGCTGTGGAGTTTTCAGCTATTTTTCATCATAAATTTGTGCATATTCATCCGTTTTGTGATGGTAATGGAAGGACAGGAAGGATATTGATGAATATATTTCTGATGAAACTTGGTTTTCCGATGACGATAATTTTGAAGAATGATCGGAAAAAATATTATCGGGTCTTGTCTGAGGCGGATTTTGGGAATTATAAACCGCTAGTGGATTTTGTTGGTCAGGCGGTACTACGATCGCTGAATATTTATTTAGACGTTTTGACTCCTGCAAAGATTAAAGAGCATTTTATCAGTTTAGCGCAGGCTGCACTCAATTTTTCTTATTCAGCAGCCTATCTTGGAAAATTGGCGAAAGAGGGAAAAATTGACGCTCATAGAGAGGGGCGAAATTGGGTGACTACTAAGGAAGCCGTGCAGAGGTATGTTGATGAGCATGGTCAATCTTAGTAAAAAACGTTCTAATGACGTTCACTCCCTCGCCACAAAAAAAGCGGAAGCCGAAGGTTTCTGTTTGGATTCCAATTTCCATTCGGGACGGCTGCGAAATTTTTCAGATATCCTTTTAGCCATGTCCAACTACGGTTGTCAAAGTTCTTTCCGCGGAGTTTTCCAAGTAGTTGCATGGTGAGATATTCGTCGGGTACGACCAGGTCTAGTCCTACCCCTTCTAATTCTGGTGTAAGAGCGTTCGCCGATTTAATTTCTCTGCGCTCAGCAGCTCTTGCTCCACCGTCTACAAATGACACTGAACATCCTCTGAAATTGCCCCCCTGCTTCCTAGCGGAAAACTATTCACGGTATTCTGCGGGTATTAGCTATGAAATACCGATAGCGATTAAAGTGTGGAATAATTTGGATCAGCCTCAATACCTTGAGAGTGGTGAAAAAATTGAGTATGTTCAAGCTGACATTGAGGGGATTACAAAAAATCTGGAATTTGCCAATCGCAAATTTGCGGAAATAAATATTTCTTTCCGGCCCATCTCGATTATAAAAACCGGATTAGTGGCTATCATGAAAGTTTCGAGGACAACCCGGGAATCTTAGATTTGTACTATGTACCACGGTTTCCTGAGCATGAAGATCTAATGGCACCTCCGTTTCCTTACTCGGGATACACATATAGCTTCTGGGGAGGTCATGGAGAACAGTGGAGTGTGATTTTGTTATTGGGGGGGTTGGAAGGGGAAAAATTTGTAGCAGAAGGATTGAAAATATTTCAGAGCATGAAAACCACGAAAAAGGAGAGCCCAACGAGAATAAAATGCATTAGCTTGCTCCAGCGATAGACCCTGATGCCGCCGAAAGAACCGAAGGGGTAGAAGGGGAGGGAGAAAAAAATGAGGAAAGAGGAAGTGATAATTTGTAAATACTGAAATAGATTAGCCTCAGTAAAAAAAGTGCTTGTGGCGACTCCGATAGCTAAAAGCAAGAGCCACTGGAAAATCGATGGTAGGGCTAGGGCGCGCAGTGCGCTTTTTTGTTTTTTGTAATTTTTGGGATACCATTTGCCCACTAGGGGGAAGATGCCGCCCATTAGGTAGACGATAAAAGACGTTCCTACTCCGCCTTCGGTGACTCTAAATTTCCAAGTTTCCTTCGAAAAAAATGTACCGATATGGCCGGAGAAGGCTAGGCCTATGAGGACCAATAATAGCGCTGATAAATAGGCAGGGAAGGAATCCACCCTCCAGAAAGAAAATGCCAATATCAATGAATTCAGCAATAAGTACCAACATATTTGATGAAGTGAAAGCGTTTTGGGGGGCTCAAATTGATTTTTTGAGCTTAGATACCATTCCATTCCCGTAGCAAAGAGAAAAGGAGTTCTAAAAATGATCTTGAGAGCGGAGCCAATCCCAAGTTGCCGGACCAGGGCAAAAACATCAACGCGCAGAAGTCCATTAGCGATAAATAATTTCCAGGAAGCAACGTTATCATCTTTGACAATCGTGCAGATATGGTCAACTCCGAGGGCCCGGAGGCGCTCAATGTTTTTTGTGATCAATTGTTTTCCTATACCTTTCCCCTGATATTCAGGGTCAACAAAGGCATAGTCCACATATGCCAAAGACCACTTTCCTTGCCTAAAAATTTTGTAAGTCACGGCTCCGACGATCTTGTTATCTTGCTCAGCAACTAGAGCTTCTGCCGGAAGTGAGAGAAAGAGAGATTCTAAAAAGGTGAAGGTGCGATGACCGAGCGCCTTGACCTCTTTGGCCTCCCCTGGCTTCATTTTTCTGATTTGAATTTTGTCTCTCATGCTTTGAATCAACCTTATTACTTAAATTTGAGTATCTTGATCGAGCGGCTTACAGACAAGTCGACTTGTACTCTGCCCCAGCCCTTCCAAGGCGGAGAAGCTTGAGATCCAGACTGTTCCGCTGGAAAGACCGATCTCGAGGTAGTGGTGGCCTTTTGTATTGCTGACTGCTTTGAAAGAGTTTTCGAATTTTTCGGTAATCTCGTAGGGATAAATGTTGCCTTGATAGTCCTGATCCCAGGACATTTCTAGAATTGACTCGTCTTCGTTGAGGCGGAAGTATTGGTTATAAGCTAGGGATTTTTCTTTATTGGCTTCGATAGTGCCGTAGACGTTTTGGTTGTTGTTTGAATTGGGGCCGTGGGCAAACCCAGCATAGAGATAGCGGGCGCAGGTGATGCCGGATTTGAGGTCGTTGAGGCTAAGCTCTGCCCCTTGAACTCCATGAACGTTTCTGAAAACGCTTTCTCCTTTTTGAGAGAAATGGAAAATGTTGAAGGCGAGGGAAATAATAAGAGCTGAAACGAGGATTAGGGTTTTGAAAGGTTTTTTATGTTTCATTTTTTTGCGATTATATAAGTGAATAATACAGTTTTTTGGGGCTACTTCAAAACCGGACCATACGGCGAGCGCCGAGATAGCAGAGGGGTTTAATCTGGTTTTTAGATGCTTAAAGCCTCACCATCACTGCGGAGCGGAAATTGACGTATTCGTTGGGTTCATCGGCTTCGCGGTCATTGAGATCTAACAAATTATAACATCTATTCCAATGGCCGGTCGCTACGCAAGAGTCTTCTTTTTTGTAATGCTTATCTTGGATAGTGCAGGTTCTATCTTGATGGTCTGCGTTTTCATCTGGATGCCAAACATCTACTGGACGGGGAGGGTTTTGAAAAATTGCCCTGAGCTGCAGGAGAATGTTTTCTTTTGGGCCGAGAGGTGCGACCTTCATTTTTTCTTGCCAGGGGCGGAGGATGGCGATCCTTTCTCTAAGCGGTAGATCGAGATTATCCAAATGAATTGGGGGTTGTGGGGCCGCAGAACCGTCTAAATCATGTTGATAGGCTGATATCAGATCCGTTTTATTTACTGCATCGATGATCGCCAGGTTCCAAGCGGTGATGGGCGAATTTGGAGTTGCTCCATTGGCGTCATTTTCCCTCCTGAAATTTTCGCGCATGTGATCGCTGAGGTAGCTCTGATTTTTGGTGAAGTCTGGGGGAGCGTAGCTATCGTAAGCGGCTAGGACTCTTTCGCAGCCGGCGTTTTCCGGGATCAATAAAACCGCCGGACTATTCATCCTGTTGATAATTTCGGCTTTTTCCGGGTTTTCTTTGAGATCTATGAGGAGTTTGTAGCGATTGTATTCTAGATGTGGAGGTAGAAAGTCTCCTTTTTCTTGGTCGAGGAGGCCGGTGGTTGTGAGTTCGTGAATGCGAGCTTCATAACCGTCGTTTTCTTTACTTAGAAGATTGACAGCTCTTTCTACTTTTGGGCGTTCGGATTCGGGGATAGTGGTGAGGCGGACTTTGTTGATAATTGCCAGCGATTCCGGGTCTGGAATTTCAGAAGTATACCTCAAAAGTTCTCTTTCGAAGGCTAACATGGCATCGGCATCATCACCATATGAGGCTAGTTTACGTAGTCGGTCTAAATTTGGAGGCATGTGCTATCAGTCTTAGTATCTATGATCTCTCTGAGTTGATATCAGCAGAGGAAATAAGCATGATATTAAACCAGATCCTGGACCTAAAGTCAACATAAGTTGGCGGCGATTTTTGTGAGGAGGATTTTTAAGGGCGGGCGATGCGGCTGAAGTCGAAGACGTAACTTTATAAAGAGCGCACTATTGATAAACTTTATAAAGCTTGAAAAACTCACCCATTTGCGGATGGAAATGGAAGGATAGGGCGTTTGATTATGGCCGCAATGCTGTTGCGAGCGGATATTGCACCAGCGATCATAGAGCAAAAAAATGAACACATTGCTTTAGTTGAGTATGTTGCGGACGCGATACTAGTGGGTTATGGGATCTTGGAGTAAGATTTTAAGGATTCTTGCAAAAATTTTTAGCAAAATGCCTTTTTTCTCTATCTTAGGTGTTACTTTTCCTCTCTTCTCTCGTATTATATAGTGAAGGTAAACTTAATTCAGCATCTAACCAAAAATGTATGCGATTTTTTCCATCGAAAAAGGCAATTTTCATTGCACTTTTCGCCTTACCAATATTTACTTTTTCCGCACTTGCTCTTTCTCCACTGCCACCATTCGAAGATGCTTCGGGTTTTGCCGACTGGTTCAAAGAGGATGTGAATATTATGAAAAATTATTCAGTACTTGAAGGTTACCCTGACGGAGAATTCAAACCAGAGCGCAACGTAAATCGTGCCGAGTTGGCCGTAATACTGAACCGCTACACCAAATTTGTGCACCAGATGGACTTAAGTGAAATCGAACAACACCCGGTCTGCACCCTTGAGTTCCGTTCAGGCCTAATTCTCCATCTCCAAGACAGCAATGGTGAGCCCATCACAGACGCAGAAATCGCCACTGACGAAGGCGTAAGCGACTTCAATCACGACGAAAACAATCCTGGAACCTACAGCGGCCTCGGTGAACAAGAAGGTTATTTCACTCTCTCGATCAAAGCACCAGACGTAAACAGGCATCGCGAAACCATCAAACTCGAACAAGACGCTTGCCATGTGATCACCCAAGAGCGCACAATTACGCTGTTTTAAAGATATCATTGATTATATTTGACATTTTTTCCCAAAACCTCTATAAACACTAACCTAGTTTGATTAATCAGCGAAAATGTCGGAAAAAAGAGAAACTAACGCGGCGATTGAGGCCTTGGGTTCGAGAGCAGTAAATTTTGAGGGGCTAAAAAGAGAGGAGTTATTGGAGAGGGCTAAAGCCTTTCAGAGTTTTGATTTAGAACCGGGGGTGGTGGAAACTCGTGCTAAATACCTCAAGCTTTTGG
>CAYMGN010000061.1:6206-7643 GCA_964389995.1 uncultured Candidatus Peribacteria bacterium
ATAAGGTGGAGAAGCGGTTTCTGGGGTTTGATATTTTGGAATTATTGCGCATTGCCGGGCTTGAGGACCTGGAGAGTGTGGGGGAAATACTCGAAGATGAGGACGAGGACGACTATAATGCGGATATCGATCAATATGAGTGGGCGGCGATTGGCGTACTGCTAGACTATGAAAAAAGTACTGAATTTAGGAAGTTTAGTAAGCCGAAGAGTCATGTAGGGCCGGAGTTTGAGCAGTTTTGTGAGCGGTTTCAGCGGGAGCTTTTGGTGCAGATTTTGGATAGATTGGATGACGTGAGTGTGCGGCAGCAGGAGCTTTTTAATGGGGAGTACGATCAAAAGTATGATCGAGAAAGACTTGGGGAATTGGTTGATGCCGTGCTGGCAGAGACGAGTATCCAGAGTAAAAATGCCGTGGGGCGAATAATGAGTATTGAGCGTGACCGATTCAAATCCTTGCGAAACGTCCGGAGTTTAAGCATGAATAGAGGCGAGATCTTGGGAGTCGAAGCTATGAGAGAAATGTTTGAATCCTGGTTGTTAGAGGAAATATTGCAAAATGAGGGAGTTGAAGCAGTGAGGCGCTGGATCAGCTTGCGGGTGGTGATGATGGCAAATGGTATGCAATTGCCGGAGAACGTTTCTGATTTCAGAAAAAAAGATGAGAAAACTGTAATGTCTGCAAATAGCGATGATGATGTGGAAACTGTTGGTGCCGAACTTTATCTCAGTGATGTTTATGGCATTATCACTAATGTTGGGGGGCTCTCACCTGATGATCCGCGGGTGGTGGAAAAAAGAGCGGTCAAAATCCCAAAAGCGACAAGACGAGAAACTTGTGAGATGCTTTTGCGCTATTTTTGTATGATAGGGATGAGCTTCGAAGAGGCGCAGGCGGAATTAAAGAGGTTAGTGATCGAGGTGCCGGATTATCTTTTGAGTTCGCATATGGGGCAGGTTTGTGGGTTTGAGGATGTTAAGAAAAAATAGCTAGACGTGAATGCCTTTAGCTTTAAACCTTTCTTTGATGAGATTTAGCTCATCCGGACTGAGGTTATTTAAACCGATGAAAACTCTTTTAAGTGCAGGGAGATTATTGGAATTTAGCAGGGCTTCAAACCCCTTGGCTGTTAGCTTTGTTTTGGTGAGGGATAATTCTTTGAGGTTTTGGAGGTTGCGAGCATTGGCGAGAGCGATGGCTCCTTGATCACCAACAGCTGCGCCGTCGAGAAAAAGACTACGGAGATTGTGGAGATAGGGAGACTCGACCAAAGCCTGGACGTCGCTAGGACTAATCGCCCATTCTTCTGCTATTTTCAGTTCGGTCAAGGAAGCCAGGGACTCAGTCTGGGCAATATCCGCCAGGTCACCTTCTTTAAAACCTGACTGACCAAGGATTAATTCTGATAATTGTTTGTTGGAGCGTTGACGGAAAACT
>CAYMGN010000061.1:7653-8065 GCA_964389995.1 uncultured Candidatus Peribacteria bacterium
GGCCAATTGGTGCTCCGTCATCAAAGTTGTTTTGATACAGTGACAGTTTAGAGAGCTGAGGTAACTGAGGAGTTGAAATTATAAGCTCAAGGGAGTCCGTGCTCAATTGACAGTTAGATAGATTTAGCTCCCGGATGTCGTTAAGCTCTGTTCCATTAATTATTAGCTCTACACCGGAGTCACCGATAGGGCTGCCGTTCAGAGATAATTCTTGCAATTGGGAAGGAGCTAATGGGATCAGCCTGTTGAGGAGTTGGCTTTGGAGGCCGCAGTCACTTAGCTCGAGCTTTTGGAGTTTTTGCAACACCTGAGGCTCTAAGGTAGTAGGATCTATGTTACCGAGGTAGCTACGAGCCAAATCTAAACGCTCTAAGCTGGGACAAGATTTTACAATAGCATTGATACCAGTGCC
>CAYMGN010000062.1:0-8021 GCA_964389995.1 uncultured Candidatus Peribacteria bacterium
AAATTCCACACTTAAACATTTAATGTTACAATATCCCCGTCTAACCTCACATCATGATCGAAGTAGAGAAAGTCACTAAAAAATACCGCAAACACAAGATCCTCGACCAGGTTTCCTTCACGGTAAAAGGAGGAGAATTCGTCTCTATTGTCGGCACTTCCGGCGCTGGTAAGACCACACTCATCCACAGCCTCATCGGCGACGAAGAAATCGATAGCGGCAAAATCAAAATCGACCATTATCAGGTAGAAAGATTAAGACCAGGACAAATTCAAGAATTACGCAGAAGAGTCGGCATAATCTTTCAAGACTACAAGCTCCTGCCAAAAAAAACCGTCTTCGAGAATGTCGCCTTTGCTTTAGAAGTAGCCGGCTATCCCAAAAAATTCATCGCCAGCCGCACCCGCGACGTCCTAAAACTCACCGGCATCGAAGAAAAACGCAATCACTTTCCCAATCAACTCTCCGGCGGCGAAGCTCAACGTACAGCCATTGCCCGTGCCTTAGTCCACGCTCCGGAAGTGTTAATCGCCGACGAACCCACCGGCAATCTCGACCCGGAAAACGCTCTCGCCCTCGCCAAACTTTTCCTCGAAATCAACAAAACCGGCACCACTGTCATCCTTTCCACACACAACAAAGACATTGTCGACCTCGTCAAAAAAAGAGTGATCACCCTTAAAGACGGCAAGATCGTCAGTGACAAGAAAAATTCCACTTACAAATAGATTTTTAAACTCACAAAATGGCCACATACGAAGAATCAGGTGTCAACATTAGCCTCGGTGACAAGTGTTCTAGTTTAGCTTATCAAGCAGCCAAAAATACCTTTGTCGGTAGACAAGGGATGTTTGCTTCGCCAGTAGTTGACGACGGCGGTTTTAGTGGAGCTCTCGACATGGGGGACTACTACCTCATGATCAATTCTGATGGCGTCGGCACCAAGATCATGGTCGCCGAAATGATCAATAATTTTACCACTCTTGGTTATGATCTCTTGGCAATGGTTGTCGATGACGCAGTCTGCACCGGAGCGGAAACTGTCTCCATCACCAATACCATCGACGTCAATCAGCTAGAAGAAGAAAAAATTAAACAAATGATGACCGGCCTCGAACGCGCTTGCCTTGAAAACAAAGTAGTGATCGCCGGCGGAGAAATCGCTGAACTAGGCAAGACTCTCAATGGCTATTCCTGGAATTCCACAGCCGTCGGTGTAGTCGAAAAAGACCGTATGATCAAAGCCAATAGTCTCAAACCAGGCGATAAAATCATCGGCCTTAACTCAGACGGTTTCCGATCTAATGGTTTTTCCCTCATTCGCTATATCCTCACCCAAAAATACGCTGCTCGATGGGCCCAAGAAAAATACGATTCCCAATACACCTGGGGCGAAAAAGTCCTCACTCCTTCTCGTATCTACAGCAATCTCATCCTCAAAATGCACGGGCGTTACCAAGAAAAGCCTCAAGTGAACCTCAAGGCAGTCGCCCATATCACCGGCGGAGGCATTGCCGGAAATATCGAAAGAGTACTTAAAAAATCATCGGTCGGTGCTCAACTCAACAATCTCATCCCTCCACACGAAATGATGCTAAAACTAATGGAATTGGGCGATGTAAAACCTGAAGAAGCCTACAAAACTTGGAATATGGGCATCGGCATGGTCCTCATCACTGACGAAGCCGAAAAAGCCATGTCCATCTGTCAGGAAGAAGGTCAGGAAGCTCAAGTAATCGGTGAAATCACCGCCAGTGGCCTCGAAATAGACTTTGCACTTTAAGAAAAATTAATCTTTTCTTAATCTCCATCCTCTATAAAAGAAGCAACTAACCTAATTAGATGCTTCTTTCTGGAAAAATCACAATCAATCAGCCTCAATATCCCGATCTCCTACAACGCATTTACAATCCTCCAAAGCAATTGTACTACCAAGGAGACCCCCACTATCTCACCAAAACCGCAATCAGCATTATCGGCACCAGGAAGTGCTCAGACTACGGTATCGAAATCACCCGCAAAATCATTGCCGACCTCGCCAACCACGACATTGTCATTGTCTCAGGAATGGCCCTTGGTATAGACAGCGTCGCTCATCAAGCAGCTTTGGACTATGGCCTGGGCACTATCGCCGTCCTCGGTAGTGGACTAGACATCATCTATCCTCAATCCAATCGAAATCTCGCACAAAAAATCAGCGCACAAGGACTAATTCTTAGTGAATACCCGCCATCCACCCCACCAAAAGACTTCCACTTCCCTCAAAGAAACCGTATCGTCAGTGGTTTGTCTATCGCCACCATTGTTGTCGAGGCGCCAGAGCGTTCTGGCACCCTGATAACAGCCCGTCTAGCCCTCAATCAAGGCCGCGAAATCTTTGTCGTCCCCGGAGATGTCTATCGACAAAACTCCCTCGGCGTACTTAAACTTTTACAAACCGGAGCCGCATATCCCATTTCCTCAGGCAAAGAAGTAATGGAAATCCTCAAACAACAACCCCATCTTTTTCAACAAAAAGCCCCAGAAATAAAAACCAATCAAACCAAAACCACTCTCCACCTCGCCGAATTAGAACAGCAAATCTACAATTCACTAAAAAAAAGGCGCCCACGCACTCTCGAACAAATCAGCTCCAAGCTAGATCTCTCAATCAATCAAATCCTCGAAACCCTCTCAGACCTCGAAATCCGCGGACTCATCAAAAACAAATCCGGTCAATACTACCGCCTCTAAATCACCATATTGGTCACCCGATAGACTTCCTCTAGAGTTGTCATCCCCTGAGCCACTTTCATAAAACCATCTTCTCGCATCGTAATCATCCCTTCTTGCCTTGCCGCTTCAATCAATTTCACCGAACTCGCATTATTCAAAATCAAGTCTTTCATCGCCGAGCTCACAGTAATCACCTCATCCACCACCATTCGTCCTTTATAACCGGTATTACTACATACTTCACAACCATGCACTTTCGGGATCTCCACAGGCACCTGTAATTTTAAAGCCGGATGCACAGTATTGAGATGCGTAAAAATCTGCGAAAACTCTTCTTTTTCCGATTGATTTATCGCTTCTTTTGTATGACATTTTGGACAGACCTTTCGCACTAGTCTTTGGGCCACTAGAGTATTCAGCGCTGGAGCAACCATAAATGGCGGTAAACCCATATTGATCAAACGCGGTATACTCTCAATCGCACTATTTGTATGCAAAGTACTGAGAAGCACATGACCAGTCAAAGCCGCCTGTATCGCCGTCTCAGCCGTCTCCAAATCCCTAATCTCACCGATCATCACAATATCCGGATCACTACGCAAGATAGCCTTAAGACCACTAGCAAAGGTATATCCTTTCTTTTCATTAATCTGACTTTGCGTCACTCCTTGTAGCGGATATTCCACCGGATCTTCCAACGTAATCATCTTATTCTCCGGCGTATTCATCGCTTCCAGTGAAGCGTAGAGCGTTGTTGATTTACCACTACCGGTCGGTCCCGTAACCAGCACCATCCCTTGGGAAAGTTGAGTCACTTTTTCCATTTTTTTCAGTGAAATCCCCTGGAAGCCCAGTTCTTCAAAACTTAAGGCCTGCCCTCCTCCAACCAAAAAACGACTCACAAATGACTCACCATACGGAGTAGGAATAGAAGCCACTCTCACCCCAATCTTCTGATCATTAAAGTTAAAAGTATATCGTCCATCCTGCGGTACAGTGGCCTGATTAAGCTGCATCCCACCTTCGTATTTAATCTGATTAGCAATATTCTTATAAACGCCCTGCTTCAATCTAAAAACCTCATGCAACATCCCATCAATCCTTAATCGCACGATCACTTCCCCCTCAGTCGGCTCAAAATGCATATCCGAGGACCCAGTCTTCATCGCCGCAATATTCAACATATTCAGACCCTCCTCAGCAGTCACACTCTCCAATTTTTTAGCCAAATCAGACATGCCTGCGATCTCTTTTTCATAAGTCTCAATCGACTTTTCTTCGACCGACTCTACGATATCCAGCTCCTTATATTTCTGCGTGGATTCAAAGATTTTGATAGCATCATCAATACCAGCATCCGAAGCAATCGCCAGATCCACTTCATAACCTTGATTTTTCAGTTGAGAAATCAAAGCCTGAGTTTCCGGCCTATTTTGATCCGAAACAGCCAACCGTAGTCTATTACCCATCTTTAAGAAAACGATCGCCCTCGCTCTCCTGACAGCCTCAATCTCCACCGTTTTCATAAAATCAGGATTGATCGGTGTTTTACCGAGATCAATATAGGGAAGCCCCATTTCATGAGCTTTTCTCTTGGCCTCCTGCTCCTGAAAATCACGATTAATCTCCGCTAAATTATCCTTAGCCGGCTTTTTATCGTCCATGGCCTGCACCTCAACTTGGGGAGCATGAGTCTGCGGTTCCTGAGCAGTTTGCCCTTCTTGTATTTGAGCCTGCTGCCCCTGAATTGGACTTTGCCCTTGAGTACCTGCTTGTAGATTGGCACCAGGGTTTACACCCCCATCGCCATCATCAGACTGTTGAGCACCAAAATCTGCCATAAGTGAGATATAATTATATCCCAGTATTATAGCACAAAACTGAACTCTTTACCACTTCTAAGTAAGTTCTTACTTATATTTCTTTACAGCTTTGACAATTGCGTCGGCCGATTCTTCATCGATCCCTTCAACCTCAGTAAGATCCTTAGCAGAAAGCCCCTTTAATTGTTCTACCTGCATTAAATTCGCAGCAGCCAAACTTTCGACCACTTCTTCACTTAGTCCCAAATCATCGACTTTTACTTCTGCAGCATCTTTTTTCTTTTCACCAGTTTCCGGCTTGCTACTTCCTTCATACTCACTAATATCCATTATATCAATTTCCCAACCGGTCAAGATAGAAGCCAAACGCACGTTTTGCCCTTGTTTACCGATGGCGAGAGGTCTTTGGTCAGGCTGTACATATACTCTTGCTCTTTTCCCTTTCTCATCTAAATCAATCACCGCTACCTTTGCCGGCGCTAATGCAGTACGGATATATTCTTCCATGTTTTCCGACCATTGAATGATATCTAATCTTTCACCATTGAGTTCGTCCATTACGTTTTGTACTCTCACACCCTTTTGCCCCACACAAGAACCAATAGGATCGATCTTATCGTCATTAGAAAAGACAGCAATCTTACATCTCACACCAGGATCCCGGGCGATAGATTTGATTTCTACTAAGCCGGCCTTGATCTCTGGAATTTCCAGCTCCATCAATTTTCTCACCAAATCTGGATGAGTCCGAGAAATCAGTAATTGTGGACCACGAGTAGTCTTAATTACCTTATCAAGATAAAGCTTGATTCTTTGACCACCATAGTACTTCTCACCTCTAATTTGTTCATCATAGGGGAGCATAGTAGTCGTTTTTTGATCGATGTTGAGATAGACATTATTACCGTCAACACGATGCACCACTGCATTGATCAATTCGTTTTCTCTGTCCTTAAAAGTGTCATACATCATTTCACGCTCGGCTTCTTGTACCTTTTGGATGATGACTTGTTTTGCAGCCTGTGCAGCAATACGCCCATAGTTAGTCGGGGTGACATCCATTTTAATTTCGTCACCTATTTTTGCCGTCTTTTTATAAGTTTTCGCTTCTTTCTCAGTCATTTCCAATTCTGGATCTTCTATTTTTTTTACTACTTCCTTTACCAGATAGACAGTAGCTACACCAGAATCTTGGTCTAGATTAACTTCAATGTTTTGATCTTTAGTACCATAGTCTTTACGATAGGCAGCTCTGATTGCTGCTTCAATGGTTTCCATTACTACATCCTTGGAAAGGTTCTTTTCGTCGCAAAGCTGATTTATTGCCGCAAAAAATTTTGATTGCATAACTCTATTTGATTAATTTTGGGAAAACAAAGACCGGAGTCTCTACTTAAGAGACTCTATCTTACATCATGATTGTAGCAACAGTCCAGAACTTTGTAAATGGTATCTATCGCAAAGCCCCTTGAAGCAAGATGACGAAACAATTTTTGTTTTTTTTTCCATTCATCCTCTTCATTTTTTAATTTCTTCACTTTTTTTTCAAATGCACTCTTTGCCGCCTCAAATTCATTAACTTCGTTGTTTTTTAAGTAATTGTCTATTTTTTCCCGAGCAATACCACGTTTATATAGTTTTACTTTCAAAGCTCTCACCCCTTTAGTGCGATATTTCATACTCTCAGCAATATAATCTTCTACATACTGCTCATCATCCAAATACTTTAATTCTTTCAATCTAGCCATCACTTTTTCAATCTCTCCTACTACTTCCAATTCTTTTTTCTTCACTCTTTTTTCCAATTTCTCCCTCATCTGCTTTACGGTATAGCGCTTTTTTGACACTAACCGTAAAGCATATTCCATCAGGAGTTGATAAGGATCTTTCATTTTACTTACTTAGTTGCCTTTTCTTTTTCATTTTCACTCTCACCATCACCCAGTTTTTTCAGCAATTTTTCTTTCTCTTTTTCCGAACCAAACACTAGTGTTTTTACCGATTTATCAATCTCAGCTAACACCTTGTCATTTTCCTGCAAGAACTGTTTCGCATTTTCACGACCTTGTCCTAACTTTGTATCCCCATAGGAATAAAAGGCTCCCGCTTTTCTCGTCACATTATACTTTGTCGCCAAATCGAGGATATCACCTTCAAAGGAAATACCTTTATTGTACATGATATCAAATTCTACAATCTTAAACGGTGGAGCCACCTTGTTTTTCACAACCTTCACTCTCACTCGGTTACCAACCATTTCCTTCTCGACATTACTGGTATCTTGGATCTTGCCACAAGCTCTAATGTCCATTCTCACAGAGGCATAAAATTTCAATGCTTGCCCACCAGTAGTGGTTTCTGGGTTACCAAACATCACACCAATTTTCATTCTCAATTGGTTGAGGAAGATCACAGTAGTCCCTGCTTTAGCTGTAATTGCCGTCAATTTTCTCAGGGCCTGACTCATCAATCTCGCTTGTAACCCCATATGCGCATCCCCCATATCACCATCAATCTCCGCTCTCGGCGTCAAAGCAGCCACAGAATCCACCACCAGCACGTCTAACGCTCCACTACGAACCAAGGTTTCCACAATCTCCAATGCCTGCTCACCACTATCCGGTTGAGACAAAAGCATATCATCGACATTAACCCCAATTTTACGAGCGTATTCAGGATCAAGAGCATGCTCCGCATCAATAAAAGCTACCTTACCGCCTTGTTTCTGCGCTTCCGCCAAAATATGGAGGCTCAAAGTAGTCTTACCGGAGCTCTCTGGCCCATAGATTTCCACGATCCTGCCCTTGGGCACCCCGCCCCCTAAAGCAACATCCAAGGAGATAGAGCCAGTAGAGATGGTTTCAATTAGGATTTTATTATCTTTACCCATTTTCATAATCGCCCCTTTACCAAAGTTCTTTTCAATCTGGGCAATCGCTAAGTCAATTGCTTTATTTTTATCACTCATGTTTCCTAAAAATTATGAAATAAATATAGTAAGCTCAGTATAGGTGAGGGTACACTCACCGTCAAGAGTAAAATTTATCAGGACCTGATTTGTGCTAGCAAAGCCAATATAAAGGAAAAAAATTAAGAAAAACTAAAGTTTTTTTAAAGTTATTTCTTACCCATTCCCACCGGTTTTTTTTGTCCTCGACTTTTTTTGTCATCACGCGCAGGTCGCTTTCTACCATTGCTTTTATTAGCCGCACATACATCATTTTGTACTACCAATTCTTCTTCTTTTAAATGAAAAAAGCTGGCAATACTTTTCTTGGTACCAAAAGCGACATTCTTGGTACCACAAGGCGCTTTATAGACATACTTATTGCCACATTTAGTAGGCTTCACCAAAACCCCACAGTCTTTACAATAAAAAACTATCGGACTTACTCTTTCTTTACTTGCTTGCTGTTCGCTCATGCTTAAAATTTGTTATCTTCTCGCCTCCGATTATACTCGTCTATTTTATCTTGTACAGTT
>CAYMGN010000063.1:0-7922 GCA_964389995.1 uncultured Candidatus Peribacteria bacterium
CGAACCCGAACCAACACCAACATCTGAACCCGAGCCTGAACCAACACCCGAGCCGGAGCCCGCTCCCGCTCCCGAACCCGCCCCTACTCCCGATCCGGTTCCAGCTTCAGCGCCAGAAGTATTGGGTGTGGAATATCGACCTTATACCTTGGTCAATTACTTTGAGGATTTCTATCAAGTTTCTCGCGGTCTTTGGTATTTCTTTCGGAGCTTTTAATTAGTTAGGCTTGCCCAAAGCTTGACTTTATGTGCCAATATCCTGTATCATAGAGGATGTTGTTAATAAAAAAATAACGCCACCCCTCACTATCCTATAACCAAACAAAAATGAAAAATAAGTTTCTAGTGATGGCGGTTATCTCTTCGATGCTGGCAATGGTAGTATTACCATCTGCGTTTGCACAGACTTCTGATGATCCAGAAGTTTCAGCAGAGATTGGGACAGCTGATTTGACCCTAACGGGTGCAGGTTCTTACTCCAATGCAAATGGAGTAACTCTTAGATCTCAAGGTAGTAGTACTGGTCTAGTAGAACCACCTATTGCTGACACTGTTACTTACTTTGATGCTTCTCGTTCAGCCGATTACATCCGTGTAAGAGATGGTAGTGCAGTAGCTGGTTATGATATCTCACTTTATATGACAAGTTCTGAAGGTGGTGATTTCGTTTATGCTGGTACGGCTGGTTCATCTCCTGCTAATGATATCCCAGTTGCAAACTTTGTAGTATGTCCTGAACATGATGGTTCTACCGCATCTACAGCAACTGTCGGTACATATTCTTCAGGTGCATTTAACGATACTGCATCTATCCTCACAACCGGTACTGCTGATTCTGCAGAAAACCCTGCTTCAGTTACTTTTGATTCACAATTTACCAGTGGTGATTTCTGTAATGAGTTAGGCGGTGGATCTGTCAATGCTATTGACTACGCTAGTTCTAACTTGGCTGCTTTGAACCAAATCATCTACCAATTGGCTAGATTGGAACTTACTGTTCCAGATGGTTCTCCAGCTGGTACATATTCTTCTACTCTCTTCATCCTTGCTAGTGAGTAGTATTTGATTGAAGAAATCAACTATAAAGGTCCTCTGATTTCAGAGGGCCTTTTTCTGTTATGAGGGGGGGCTTTGTGCTAAAATGGATCCATGAAAAGAAAGCTATATTTGATTGGTGCAGCCTTTAGTTTATTTATCAGTTTCCAGAGTGGTTGGGCGGCGTTTGCCTCATCTTCTGATCCTGATGTTACTATTTCTATCCAGCCCGGCTCTTTTCACCTCAGTGTCTTTGGTGATTTGGTTTCTGGAGTAGAGCTTGAGGGGCTGGGGACTTATAGTCTGCAACCAAAATTGGGGTACTGGAATGGAACGCAGGGCGGTGATTATATGAGTTTTTTTGATGCGTCGAGTGTCGATGGTTTTCGGATTCAGATGTTTTTGGGTGGGGATTTTGTTTATGATGGAGATGATCCTGCACAAGATGATTTGCCGCCATCGAGCTTTAAGATTTTTGCGGAATGGGATGAGGTGGTTGGAGTAGCAGAGCCACCGGAAAAAGCTTTAGATGATCTCACAAAGACTCTTAGTATCAATAGTGGACAGAGTTGCGTGTCGGCGACACCTTCGGAATACACCTTTAACAATGATTTCGTAAATGGTGATTTTGGGCGGGAGTTTTCGGTCACTCCTTTTGATTATATTGAGTCGGTGGTTTCTTGTGTTAATACCGGGGTAATTAATCTTGGTCGTTTTGAATTGGATATGGGTGTGCCTAGTCCGGGGACCTATAGTGCTAGCCTCTATATCATGATGGTTGATGGTACTTAGATATTGTTTTTCTTAACCAAAAATGGTATAATAATGCTATGGTAAGAAACAAAATCAAAACAAAAAACAAAGTTGCTCGCATGACAAAGATTATTTCTTTGGCGATGATGACGGTGCTCTTGTCTAGCTTGCTAGTGTTTTTTCCTGATGATCAGGATTTGCGTTTTGTGCGTCTTGATCGGGTGGAAGGTCTAGAGGATCCCAATCAAGATCTCTATACTGTTACGCCTCAAGATGTTGGTAGGCGATTGCAAATGCAACAAGAGTCTATCGAAGATCAAGGCTTGGAATATCAGACCTATATCGTCACTAATGACAATAATGATGGGAGTTTTGGTTTTAGAAACAATACAGCGGTTTTGGGTGAAGCAACGGACAATCTAGAAGAGTTTGAAAATAAGACTCCGCGTTTTTCTTTGAATTTTTTGGTTCCGAATAAGGTGAGAGGGTCGGTGCGTTATGATCAATTAGAGCCAAAGGATTTGGTGAAAGATACTTTGATTTTAAAACTGATCGATAATATTCCGGCTGCTTTTACCATCAATTTTAAGAATTCTATTGCCGGTAATCCTCTGGAAGGTTTGGATGAATTTGGTGTGGAGCAATTTGCGCTTTCTTCTTGGCTTTACTTTCCTGAAGGTAACCAAGTGCTCTTTCCCGATGGTGCGGGGCAGGTTTCTATTCCTTTTGAGATTAGAGTGCCTGATGGTGCGGGTCCCGGAGATTATATGGGGATGTTTTTGGCCGCGTTGGAAGTGTATGGAGAGGATTATATCGAAAAGTATATAGAAAACGACCCCGATAGTTTTGATGAAGATGCCGGTAGTAATCTCGGTGTCGGGGCAAAAATCCAGTTGGGGATTGGTTTGCAGGTGATTGTGCGTTTAGTGGGAGAGGTTTTTCCTAATTTGTATTATGATGATTTGACTTATGATCTCAATGAGGATCGTGGGCTTGTGATGACTGCTCATTACGAAAATCTTGGTAATGCTACTTTGAGGCCCTATACGGAGGTGTTTATTTCGGATATGTTTGGACGGCCGGTGCTTAATCGTAATTATGGTTTTGATATCATCAGTCCGGGAGCTTCCGATCAGTCTGAAATCAAGGTAGATATCAATCAGTTTAATCCTTTTGCTTACGGGATTCATGATATTGAAGTTGAACTTTTCTATGATTATTATAGCTTTACCGAAAGTGATTCTGATACTTTGAGTTACACAGCAGGTAAGGCCTATCTCAAGCTTTATTCAATACCAAGATTGGTGATTATCATTGTTTTGGTTTTGGTGGTGCTGCTCTTAGTATGGCTTCTCTATAAGAACTATCGTCTTTTCAAGTTGCATAAATCAAGTAAGTTGTATATTGTGAAGGAAGAAGATGATCTCCGATCAATTGCCTCAAAGTTTAAGGTCGATCCGAAGGAAATTATTTTGGTCAATCATCTGAAAGCGCCTTACTTTCTGGATGAGGGCAAAGAAATTTTGATTCCCCGACAGATAGGTAAGGAGAAGTAATACTTACTAACTCGATTACCCCTCATGTTAAAAAAACGAACTATTTTTCAGTTTGCCTTGTTGATTTTGTTTGCAGCGATGCTTTTTTATGTGCGCTTGGATCGGGTCTATGATATTGCTTATGAAGCTAATAAAGAGGCGGTAAAGAGTTTGCCGAGTGGGGGATTTTCTTTGCGGGCTTTGGATACTAATGTTTCTTTGGACGAGCCATCTGCGGCCGTGGTGATTTCGGAGCGTCCCGGGGAAACTTTTGAGGGGACTTTTTTAGTCAAAAATCATTATGATCGCAAGGTTAATCTTAGTTTGATTGCTCATGCTGCTTATCCTGGTGACTTAGAGGGGCTCACTCCGGATGAGAGAAAAGATTTTAATGTAAGATTGATTTCTGTGGATGATACTTTGATTGAATTGGGTCCGAGAGAATGGAAATTGGTGGATTACTACGTGATTGTGCCTGACGATTTGGAGCTAAATGATTATGAAGGGATGGTTTCTTTGACTGAATCTCAAGGTAATAAATTGGATGGGGTAAACCTTGCTTATGGTGTGGCTGTTAATTTTGAAATTGAGGTTACTGATGAGCCGCAGGATTATCAATATGAAGATCATATGGATAGTAGTCTTAGCATCCATAGTTTAGCGATGGAGAAGGTTTATATTGAAATGCAAAAGATTATTGGTGTTGGCTTTGCCTTTCTGGCTTTGTTTTTCTTTTATATGGCTTTTAGAAGCAATAAACCGGTAGAGCATAAAAAAGAATCAAGCAAGAAAAAGGAAACTAAAAAAACGAAAAAGTCTAAGAAAAGTAAGAAGTAGTTCTTACTTTTCTCTATTTTTGTCGACGATGATTTTGGCAAAGAGGATCAAGATGATAAAGATGAGGATGATCTCAAATCTTTCTTGAAAGAAGTTATAGATGTCGTTACCAAGTTTGCGCAATTCACCTTTGGTTGCTTTTTGCTCTTTATCGTCGGTAGTTTGAGCTTCGGTGTTGGTACGGATGACGCTGGTAGGTGCTCCTTGGCTTACGCGGATGGTCATGCGGCGGGCGATGCCGAGATTGACACCGACGCTGGTGCTGTCATCACTTTGATCGATGAGGTTGCCTCTAAATAAAGTTTCGTAAGTGGCGATTGGTGCGTCTTCGGGGATTTCGATACGATAGTTGATGATTTTTCTTGATTCCGGTGGGATTTCTACTGATTTTTCTTCTAAATCAATCCAAAAGAGGGGGAGTCCTTTGATTATGCCTTCTTCATTTGGTTCTAATTTTGCGTCGGCGGTGCCGGTGATGCCGGTGTTGATGCTCACTGTTCTTTCCGGGTCTAGATTGCTGATCAGTACGCCGTCTTCGATCACTGAGCCGGGGGAGACGTTGTATTCAAAATAAGTGCTTTGAGGGGCGTCGTAGGCACCACGGAGAGAATATGGCGGACTTTGACTGAAGCCAATGGTGGAAAAAATAATGCTAAAGACAATGGCAAAAATGAGGGAAGTTGCTTTTTTCATTGGGAAATGTTTAGGGGGATTGAATTACCTAGACATAATATTGGATTTATAGCTTGAAATACAAGTTACTGTACTTTTCAAACGGATGATTTTGTGCTACAATATAGGGATAACTAAAAATGAAAATGGTATCAAAAGCGCTGATGGAAAAAGGTCTGAGAACGCTGTTTGCGGCTGTGCTTTTGCTTGTGATGACGCATGTGACGGTGTTTGGGGCGACTGCGGAGACGCCGCGAGTGAGCGCGCGGGCGAAGTTTGCGCTTAGTCCGAGCTATCCCGGGGCTTTTTATTACATGACTGACGATGATATTACGATTTTTGATACTATTCAGCTTTATAATTTTGATCCTAGTCGGGAGGCGACCGTGCAGTTGATCGGTAAGGTGCAAAATGAAGAAGGTTGGTTTGCTTTTGCCAGTAATCCGGTTGATGTGCCTGCGAGTACGATTTTTAATCCCTTGGAAGAGACTTTTTCGATTGCGATTCCCGATGGGATTTGTGAGGATGAGTATTTTGGTCAGGTGCAGGTGGTGATCACTGATTATGATGGTAAGCCTGTGGATACTGCGCTGAGTGTCAGTGCTTCGGTGGCGATTGATGTGGTTTTTGATATTACCAGTGGGGTGCCTTGTGGTGGGGGTGAGACCTTGCCGGGATTGGGGGCGGCTCCGAGTTATACGCCGCCGGATGCGGTAATCGCAGAATTATTGGATGATAGTCCTGTGGGAGGTGGAGGTAGTGGTCCGGTGATTATTACGCCACCGCCGCCGGATGATGGTGTCGATGATCCTGATGCCGGTGATGACGATGAGCCTCCGATTGATGTGGAAAAACCGCCTGAAGAAGAGGAGGAGGAAGAATTAGTGACGATTGGTGTGAAGGCCCATCCGGAAAAACGGGTGCCTTCTGCTAATAATTGGGGGACGCGTGGGGGATTAAATCTCTTTGATCCGGGTAATAGTGCCGGTAGTGCTGTCTATAGCTTTACGGTGCCGACGGGGGCTGGTGGTACCGGTACGGTGGAAGTGGAATTAGTGCCGGGGCAGTATGAAAGCTCGTTTAAGGGGCTGTCGCATTTGACGAAATTTTTGGCGGCCAATCTGGTGGATGATGGAGTGCAGTTGGATTTTACTTTTGGGGAGACTTTTGATCTCTTGGCAGGGGATGTGCATTTGAGCAAGGATGATTTTATCAATGCTTTGGATCTGGCGGCGACGGCGGTGCAGATGTATGAGAGTGATGAGCATGCCGATCTGAATGCGGATGGGGTGGTCAATGCACTCGATTTCAGTATTGAAGCGATTAATATTTATCAATCCGGCGAAACAAGCCTAGAAAACTAAAACAAAAATGAAAATTTTCCATAAAATCAAAAATTCGATCCTCTTTTTCACTTTGTTTACTAGTGTGATGGCTTTTGGTCAGGTGGCGGAAGCGGCGCGTTTTAGTCTTAGCCCTTCTTCTCGCGAATTTACCCAGGGATGTGAGGTAGCGATTGATATTCGCCTAGATGCCGAAGGATTGCCGGCCAATGGTGCTGATGCTTTTATCAACTATGATGCTAGCGAGGTGGAGTTGATTGATCAAAACAGCAATATTCCCGGAGTGCAGATCAAACCGGGCAATATTTTTGAGAGTTATCTCGGGAGTGTGGATCAGGGCAATGAGTTAATCAGATTGTCGGCTTTTAGTATTTTTAGTCAGTATACAGGTACAAATAGTGTTTATGGGACAATTATCTTTCGGACGAGGCCTGGTGTGACCAGTACGCAGTTTACTTGGGATTTTACGCCGGGGGAGACCACGGATAGTAATGTAGCGGAGTTTCCGAGTAGTGATGATATCTTGTCCAGTGTGGGCAATGGTTCTTATACTTTTGTGCCGGGATTTTGTGGCAATGATACGGTGCCACCGCAGGTGCAAAGTCCGTCGCCGGCTAATAATTCTCAAAACAATCCTTTAAATAGCAATGTGAGTTTCCGGATTACGGATAATCTGTCGGGTGTGGATTTGGATAGTTTGGAAGTGCGGGTGAATAATACGACTTATGATAATAATAGTGCCCAGTTGACTGTCAGTGGTAATGCGACTAACTATCAGGTGACCATCGATCCGACTAATGATTTTGCGCCGGATGTGCCGGTCTATGTGGAAGTGGACGCTGACGATATCGCCGGCAACACGATGAATACCTATAAATGGAGCTTTAATCACCCGGTGGAGGACAATGACCCGCCATTTGTGACCAATGCCAGTCCCTCTCCGGGATCACAAGGGGTGCCGCTTGATGCCAATGTTACTTTTAGAGTAAAGGATTTGCTTTCAGGAGTGGATATTTCGACAGTGACTGTGGAAGTGGACGGCAATACTTATGAGCAGGGCAATCCTAATTTTTCTTTTGCGGGCAATGTGAATGATTATTTTATCGCGGTGGATCCCGAGGATGATTTTGCGGAGGGGCAGGGGGTGACGGTGCGGATTGATGCTGATGATTTGGCGGGAAATACGATGCCGACTTATACTTATACTTTTAATCAACCGGTGGTGGATACGACGCCGCCTTTTGTGCGTGATCGCAGTCCGCAGCCGGGGGCGAGAGCAGTGCCGGTGACTAGTAATGTGACTTTTTCGGTGCGGGATAATGGTTCCGGGGTGGATATCAATACCGTGCGGGTGCGGATCAATGGTGAGCAGTATGTGCCGGCGGATACGGAGTTTGCTTATACCGGGGATGCGCCGCGTTATGACGTGGTGATTGATCCGGCGATTAATTTTGTGCCGGATGAGGAAGTGACCGTGGAAGTGAATGCGATTGATCTGGCGGGAAATGTGATGAATACGGTGACTTGGGCTTTTAATCGTCCGGCTGTTTGTGGGGATAATTTAGTGGAATTGGATTTTGGGGAGGAGTGTGAACCGCCGGGTACGGCTTGTTGTGATTCCAGTTGTCAGATTGTGGATGCGATAGAGGAGCTTTGTCCGGATGTGACTAATGTGCCGGGCGTGATTGAGCCGGGTGAGGATGGATTGGGGCCGCAGCAGGGTGGAGGAGTGCTTCTTTCTAATGAT
>CAYMGN010000064.1:0-5619 GCA_964389995.1 uncultured Candidatus Peribacteria bacterium
CGTTTGTAGCAGATAGAGTTTGCCCTCTTCAATCGTAAACTCAATATCCTGCATATCTTTATAATGTTTTTCTAAAGTCTCTTTCACTTCTACCAATTGATCAAAAATCGCCTTATTCACTTTTTCTAATTCCGCAATCACTAGGGGAGTCCTGATACCGGCTACCACGTCTTCACCCTGAGCGTTTTTCAAAAACTCACCAAAAAATTCCTTCGCTCCGGTAGAGGGATTACGAGTAAAGGCCACACCGGTCCCGGAATTTTCCCCCATATTACCAAATACCATCGACTGTACAGTGACCGCAGTCCCCATCAATCCAGTGATATTGGCCATCCGACGATAAGCAATCGCCCGCTCATTATTCCAAGAATTAAACACCGCCTCGATCGCAAATTTCAATTGCGCCAAAGGATTATCTGGAAAATCCTCGCCAGTTTGTTTTTTTACAATTTCCTTAAAATCAGCCACCAAATTCTTCAAATCCTCCGCGTCCAAATCAGTGTCCAGTTCAATCTTTTTCGCTTCTTTCACTTCATCTAACTTTTCTTCAAACAAATCGCGTTTCACATTCAAAACCACATCCGAAAACATCTGGATAAAACGTCTGTAAGCATCATAGGCAAATCTTTCATTGTTGGTTTGAGCGATCACACCCTTTACCGTTTCATCATTGAGCCCAAGATTAAGGATCGTGTCCATCATCCCCGGCATCGAAACTGCCGCTCCACTCCGCACAGAAACCAACAGCGGATTGCTCGGATCACCAAACTTCTTGCCCATCTTAATTTCCAAAAGCGCCAATTTTTCCTCTAATTCTTCAGCAAAATCATCTGGGTATTCACCACCATTTTTCAAAAAATTATTACAAACTTCAGCCGTGATCGTAAAACCAAAAGGCACCGGGATCCCCAGCTTTGTCATTTCACAGAGATTTGCCCCCTTACCGCCCAAAATTTGCTTCATGGACTTGTCCCCCTCATCGAAAGAATAAATAGATTTGTGCATAAGTGATTGGCTAGAAGATGGAATAGGCCGGTCAGCAGCCTGAGATATTGACGAATTATGAATCATAATATTCAAATGTAAAGAGCAATAGCAGTATAGATAAGAGCCTTCTAAAAAACAAGAACTAGAAGTCGCCTTTATCCATTATCTTTTTTTCCAAGCGTCCGATAGCAGTAATAAAAGCAGCTTCCCGCATCGTACAATCGTACTTGTCTGCATTTAATTTCACTTCTTTCCAGGCAATTACCATTTTTTCTTTTAACTCCTCTTGTACTTTGTCTTCAGTCCATAATTCACCAGAGGCATTTTGCAACATTTCGAAATAACTGACAGTTACACCACCAGCATTAGCCAAAATATCTGGAATCACAGTGATATCCCGCCCCGCCAAAATTTCATCCGCAGAAGGGGCCACCGGTCCATTAGCTAATTCTAAAATCACCTTTGCGTTAATATGAGTCGCATTCTTATCAGTAATTTGATTTTCCAAAGCGGCAAGAATCAAAATATCGCATTCTTGCTCCAGTAATTCCTTATTAGTTACTTTTTTACAACTCGCTCCATCCTGACCATGCAATTTTGAAGCATCAATCGCACATTCATTCACAGTCCCTTTTTCACGCTTACAATTCATCAAACCATCAGGGTCAATCCCATGGCTACAAAAGATCCCACCACGAGAGTCAGACACTCCCACGATTTTGTATCCCTTAGCGGCCAAAATACTGGCAGCAAAGCTACCGGCATTCCCAAAACCTTGGACAATCACAGTCGTTTCTTCCGGGTTCATATTTCTTTCAGCTGCTAATTCATCGAGAATATAGACTCCACCTTGAGCAGTAGCTGTACTGCGTCCCTTGATACCACCGACCTCTAAAGGCTTACCGGTAACTACTCCCGGACTGTCTTCGCCAACGATTTTTGAGTACTCATCAGCGATCCAGGCCATTATTTGCGGCGTAGTATTTACATCAGGTGCAGGCACATCACGTTTTGGGCCAATAATTGGTTCTATCAATTGTACATATCTCCGGGTCAATCTCTCTAACTCCGTTTCGGAAAGTTCTTTCGGGTTTACTTCAATACCACCCTTACCACCACCAAGAGGCAAACCAATTACAGAAGTTTTAATAGTCATCCAAGCCGAAAGCGCTTTTACTTCTTCCAGATCCACTTGTTCATGATAACGAATCCCTCCTTTATAGGGACCGCAAATGTTATTGTGTTCAACTCTATAGCCTTTGTATACTCTCAACTGACCATCGTCCATCCTCACAGGAATGTTAACAGTCAAAACTCGCTGCGGATTAGACAAGAGAGTTTCAATATCCTTATTTAAATCCATCAAAACAGCCGCTCGTCGTATTTGACGCAAAGTATTCTCAAATAATGACATCTAAAAGAAGTAGTTAAAGATTTACTGGCAGCATTCTATACTACTTCCAGACTTGATACCACTTCTTTTTTGGCGCTTGCAAAAGATTAACTTGATTTTCCAAAACAAAGATTTTTTCTTGCAATGTGTTGATCAAACGCAAGAAATTTTGTCTTTCTTCGGAATGGTTAGATACCATCTTTTCAAAACTACTTTTGAAGTCCAAAAAGTCGGTAGAAGAAATAGATACTGTATCTGATTCTTCTTCAGTTTTCGCTTCTTGAGCAACTACCGCTGTAGAATCTTCCGCCTTTTCAGCTTTTGACTCTGTCACTTCTTCGGTCTCGGTTTCAGCTTTTTTCAAACCAAGCTCGTAGAGCTCATTTAACGAATCCTGATCGATCAAATAGTTAAAACCTTGTGGGGTTTTTTGCTTACGATGCTTAAGCTTCTTGGCTTTGACAGCACGACGAATAGTCTGCACTGACTTGTCACTGAGCTCAGCAGCTTCCTGAATTGTGAGTAGATCGCTGTTAGCCATACTAAAGGGATGAGGTTAAAGGATTCTGACTACACAATAATATATTTTAGCCCAGAAAACAAAGCTTAGTCAGGATTTATAATTGACAGATTGCTTTCTTCTTTTTTGTAAGAATATAAAGAGCACAATAAACAGTACCAATAAGCTCAAGAAGGATATGACTACCCCAAAAACGAAGCCGGTTTTTTCCTCGCTCTGATCTTGAATAGCCAAAATAGTCGGCTGGGTATTGTCATGCTGTGAAGAAACAATTTTTGATTGAGCACTATCAAAATATAAATCATTCCATTGGATGCTCTGCAAATCCTGTCTCACGGTATCGACTGTAGCAAAAATCCCATTTTCAAACTGAAAGAGAAAATCACTGCCTCCAATGACCTCAAAATAGAGTTTTCCTACTAGTCCATCACCCTGCGGAAATTTATCATCCCTTTTCAATGTAGTGCCAAAAAGTACATATTCATTGTCTAAATTGTTTTGCACCATATAAAAAGGATCTCCTCCTCTCTCAAAAAATTCCCCTGGTTCATATTTCAAAAAGCTCAATTTTTCCGTCTCATAAAGCAAAGAAAAATTAGTGCCGATTACTGGAACAGTTAGGCCTCCGGCATATATTTCTACGGTTAAAAGATCCTTGTCTACCTGTTCGCCGATTAGATAAGCCTTACCAGATGGGGGATTTAGTTTTTCACCACTTTCGTTTTCCAGGTCTTCGTCTTCAAACCAAAAGTCACTGGCCAGCGTTGAGTGAAAGCTCAAAACTGCGATTAAAAGTGCCACTAAGATTTTTTTCATTTTTCTCATGATTATTGATAAGAATTGGCCGGCAGAGTCAATCTCCACCGGCCAATAAAAGCTAATAAGTTAAGCCAAAGTTGCTGCCAAGATCGATCAGATCGTTGCCATCAATCAGGCCGTCATAGTTACTATCTACCAGTAATTGATAGTCGGCATCGCCATATTGGGCGCCAAAGTGATAGGAAAGTTCTATTAGATCTCTCCCATCTACTCGATCGCTGCGATTAAAATCACCGCTGAGACCTCTATCTTCCAGGCCGTTTGCTATTGCTGGGGTCCCTTCTATCCCTCCGACAATAGCTACTACCTGATATTGATATTCGATATTGGGCATGATTTTGCCCCCTGCAGTTACTAGATCATTGTCTACAAAGCTAGTTTCTGTAATATCAGCAATTTCCATCCAGGCTCCGTTCGGCATTTGCCTCCTCACTAAATATCTTTCCGCGTCGGTCACTGGATTCCAGTTGAGATCAAAGCTAAACCTTTTGCTTGATTGTTCAACGGTAAAGTTAGTGATTTCTTCTACGCTACCATCACTTACTAAGATGTTTTGACTGGCGAGGCTTGCCGGTATGTCATTTACTGGCCCGGCAAGAAAACTCTCAGCTCCAAAGGCGATTTCGCTTTCACCTAGATCGCCCAGGGACTGAAAAGTTACTGAAAACAACTCCCCACTACCACTTATACCGCTCAATGGGTCATTAAATCTCGCATTTCCTACAACCAGTTTTCCTTCGCTGCCGTCCTCCAGTGAGGCTGAAAAAGCTGTCATACTGCCATCTGCATTGAGGAGCGGACCTTCAGTTGCCGAGACAAAAGTGAAGAAGTTCGGATCATACTGAATATCAAATCCGTAACCATTGAGGTCTTCTACCTCTGATATTTCCACAGCAAGCGTCACATTCTCCCCGGCCAAAACTGTAGCCAACCCGTTAAAGGTGACCGCCGGTCCACTACCTTCATAGACACTATTGATACTATCGGGTGTACCTAAGACACTACTGCCACCACTACTCAAACTACCATTGCTAGACTGAGCATCCGCCCAATTGTCAGCATTGTCGCCTGTGTTTTCCGGATCTATTCTTTCCATCGAGGCTCCTGTGCCGGAGTCTCCGGCGTACCAAGCTCCACCACTGCTATTTACGCTATCTATTGTGTTGCCCAGTTCATCTTGCAGCTCCAGACTGTCGCCTGAATTAGCAAATGAAAGGGGAATAATGGCATCCGCAGTGAGATTACTGACGGCCTCTTCATTGTCCTCAATTAAGAAGTAGTCATAAGGACCAATAGTACCACTTGAGATGGTGTCGATAGGGGAGCCATCGTCCAATATCTGCCAACCACTGAGGTCAATCGCAGTATTAGAAGTATTATAGAGCTCTATCCACTCATCACTGGAGCTATCCGCAGATCCACCCCAGGCAATTTCATTGATCACTACTGATCCCGCCGTCGCCGCCTCTGCTTTTATTGACGGTAGCAAGGTCAAACTGAGGACCAATATTAATAAACTGCTAATTTTTTTCTTCCATAACATCATTTAATCTGAATTACTGAAATAAGATTTACTCGGCGCCTGAGTAAATCCAACTTAACAGCCAAAGATTAAGAAAATCTTAAAAAAAGATTAACTTTTTCTAAAGAAGTTTTTTTATTTCCCTCAATTTTTCGTAGTCCTGACTCCTCAAACTCCCAAAGTTCACTCTACCATTTTCTAACATGTAAATCCCTAGTTTTTCTTTGATTTTAGCGATTTTTTTGCTGCTCAAAGCTAGTAAAGCAAACATCCCCCAGCTCTCACCACCACGCAAGTCCTGCCCCACAGCCTCATAGAATTTTTCTTTTCGTCTTTCTAGAGTTTTTCTCACTAATTCTAACTCCTCCAGCCACTTTT
>CAYMGN010000064.1:5629-7827 GCA_964389995.1 uncultured Candidatus Peribacteria bacterium
CCCAAACCCGGTGCCATCGAAACCGATTCCCGCAAAATCTGCTCCAAATGTGACTTCACCGCCTCCGGCTTTTTTGTCTTAATATAAAGCATACCCGTCCTTAATTCATAGAGACTCGCCGATTTGGAAAAAGAAAAAGCCAAGGCAAAATTATCCGCCTTTTTAAAACTGCTTCGCAAATATTCCCGATCTTTTTCCAAACCCTCTCCCATCCCCAAATAAGCCATATCCATCAGTAAAATCGCCCCTTTCCGATTGAGAATTTCTATCAATTGATCCAATTGCTCCATTTTCAGATTAATTCCAGTCGGATTATGAGTTTTTGCGCCTTGTACTAAAAAAATCTCCCCCGCCCCACATTGCTCGGCCGCCTCTAAATACCCTTCAAAATCCAACTTATTACCCGTTAAATGATTAAATCGCACAATTTCTTTATCGGCGAACACGGCATCATAATTACCCCAATATGGCTTGCCAATAAAGACTTTCTTAGCCTCACAAAATCGCCCAAAAACGCTACAAGCTTGAGTTCCTCCACAGGTCGCCACACAGGCCAAATTTTCCCTAGTCGCGCCAAAAAGAAAATCACGCACCAGCTCGAGATATTGCGCGTTGCCCCCAATCGGCTGATAATTAAAATTACTGCTATCAATCTCACCAAATGCCTCCTTCACCGATTCAAACACAAACGGCTCCCCTTCATCATCAAAAAAAAGCCCAATCCCCAAATTAACCTTATCCGGCCGCTGATCAGCGAGAAACTCAGCATTCAATTGAAAAATCGGATCCAAGGGCTTTTTTTCCAGCTTTTCGAACATTTTTCAAGTTTAATTTGAGCACATTATAGCAACTAGTAGTAGAATAGTGGTATGAAATTGCTCAATTTTCTCAGGAAGCTCAAGAAAAATTTTTCTCGCTATCAACCTTCAATCGAGATCCTAATTGACAGTCAGAATATTATTCACAATCTCCGTCAATATCAAAAAGCCTGCCCCGGCATGAAAATCGCTCCGGTCCTAAAAAGTAACGCCTACGGCCACGGTCTCCTCCAGGTAGCGAAGATTATCCAACAAGAAGATATTGCCTTCATGGTTGTGGATTCTCTTTACGAAGCCAAAATCCTCCGCCGCCATGGTATCAAAAGTCCTATCTTAATTATCGGCTACGTCAACGCCCAAAACATCCTCCACACCCGCCTCAAAAATCTCACTTTTGCCCTCACCAGCCTCGATCAGATCAAGCAGTTGGCCCCAATTTTGAAAAAAAAGACCGTCTTTCACCTCAAAGTAGATACCGGCATGCGCCGTCAAGGACTAACTCCCGACGAAATCGATGAGGCTTTAGATTTAATCGCAAAAAATCCTCATTTAAAAATTACCGGCATTTACTCCCATTTTGCCGATGCCGATGGTCCTGATGCTCAAGCCACAAAGGCTCAGATCCAAACCTGGAATCAAGCGGAAGCCAAGGTAAAAAAAGTGATACCGGATTTACAATATAGCCACCTCGCAGCGACCGCCGGCTCCCATTACGCTCCAGAGATCAATGGCAATATGGTCCGTCTAGGCGTGGGCCTTTATGGGATCAATCCCTCTCCTTTTCAAAAGTTAGATCTCCGCCCGGCGCTAGAAATGTTTTCTTATATCACTTCAGTGCGCAAGCTGGCGAAAGGGGAGAGTATCGGTTACAACTTCATTTATCAAGCACCGAGAGACCTGCAAGTGGCTACTGTGCCATTAGGGTATTTTGAAGGGCTGGACCGTCGCCTTTCCAACAATGGTAGTTTTTTGATTGAAGGTAGGGAATGCCCCATCCTCGGCCGCGTCAGTATGAATATCACTTCTATAGACGTCACAAGCTGCGCCAAGTTAGCATTAGAACAAAGAGTGAATATCATCAGCCAAAACCCCACAGCCCCCAACTCACTTGCTAACATTGCCAAAAAAATAGAGACCATCCCCTACGAGGTAATGGTCAAAATCCCTGACCACTTGCGTAGAACGGTAGTTTGACTGAATACTATAAATTGAAAATAAAAACAAAACTGGAAGAAGGGTTGCCAAAAAAACTCCTAAAGAAAACCCGAAGCGACCACTCAACCAAAAAACCGCGAGTTTCAAGCCCAGCGAGAAACGAGCCCCCAAAAAAAACTCCTAAAGAAAACCCGAAGCGACCACTCAACCAAAAAACCGCGAGTT
>CAYMGN010000065.1:0-7747 GCA_964389995.1 uncultured Candidatus Peribacteria bacterium
GTGTTGGCCGGGGTTTTTCAGCCGGTGACCAGGAAGCTCTATTATGCTGTGAAGGATCAAGGGGCTTTTGTGGAATTGGATGGGCATGTGCGGCAGATTGGGGTTTCGCGGGTTGAGAGGTATCCGGAGATGCGATTGTTGGTTAGCCGCAATCATTTGAGGCCATTGGAGAAGCTCTTTGCTGAGGATCACGGGTTGGCGGAAGTGATTCCTTGTGGTAGTGCCGGTTTGAAGTCTGCTTTAATTGCCGCTGACCAGGCCGATGTCTATATCAATTCCAGTGATCGTACTTGTGAGTGGGATATTTGCGCAGCGGATTTGATCGTGAGCGAGGCCGGAGGCCAACTGACCGACCTGAAAGGAAATCAATTTAACTACAACAAAAAAGACGTGCGTAATTGGGATGGATTTTTAGTGACCAATGGTACTCGACATGCAGAGATCCTTCAGCTCTTGTCCGATGTCGCTTCCGGGTAGTGCCATTTCTTGATCAGATCTTGATCAAATAATTTGCTCAATTTTTCTACTTCCTTGCGGTATTGCAGTTTTAATTTTCTTTCTAACTCCGGGTCCATCTTTGCTCTCTTTTGTGGTTTGCGGTTGAGAGTGCAGTAGATTTTGGCGATCAGATTGCGCAGGCTCATCGGTAGATAACGAGTGAGCCATTGTTTGATCTTGGCTTTGTGTTTGATTTGGATGCGCTCTACTTTGTGGAGGTTGGCGACGGTGATTTTTGGTTCAAAATCGGGATCGACATCGAGAAACTGAAATACTGCTTTCATGGTCTTCAGCGGCTTTTCTTTCAATTGATCAAGGAGGAGGATTTTGATTTGTTCAGGCGGAAAAACGTCAGTGTAGTTTTTGATAAATTTTGTGAATTGGGGGTATTGAGAATAATAGAGCATCGAAGGCCAGGGAGTGGTTTGAGGGAGATTTTTACCTGCGCGGCGGCTTGATTCTAACTCCAGGGCTTTTTCAAAATCGGCGCAGGGGTCGTTGGCGGAGTAGTGCAACTGAGCGTGGAGAGAATGTAAAAAAGAGGCCGGTTCTCGCACTAAAATAATTATTTTAGCCTCCGGATTAAATTGATGGATGTTTTGAGGAGCCGATTGAGAGTAGAGATAAAAGACTGAGCCTTCGCCGCGGATTTTTTCTTCTACCCCTTCAGCGAAGAAATCTAAATACTGCTTGCGGTCCTGGCAGACATTGAGAGTAAATTTATTGGCATCGTGGTTGTGAAACTCTATCCCTTCCTCGATCAGGTCCGTGCAAAAATGATGGATTTCTTTGGGCGTGCTCATAAAGATTTCCGGATGCTGTTTGAGATTGTGGTAGAGCGAGGTGGTCCCGGCTTTAGGTGCACCGACGATAAAGAGATTGGGTTTGTGATTAGTGTGTGGCTTCATGGGCGTGCAATTGTTTAAGGAGATTGGCTTGAAAAAAGGGGCCGATGATGATTAATGAAAGGATATTGACGATGCGGCTGATCAGGGCGATGGCCACTCCGGCTGAGACGGTGATGGAGAGAGTTTCGGCTGAGAGTCCGTAGAGGGCTTCAGTGATCCCGAGACCGCCGGGAGTGATGTTGATGAGACTGCTGATTGCTCCGAGCGTGGAGAGAAAAGTCGCTTTCAGGAGATTGAGGTCGATGCCCAATCCCTGGGCGATGAGATAGATGCGCAAGATGCTGAGCGGCGTGCCGAGAGCGCGGTTGATAAGCAGCTTTTTGAGGGTGGTGGGGTGTTGTTTGATTTCCTGCCAGCCGAGGCTCACTCTATTGATCCTTTGGGCGATTTTGTGCTCGCTTTTTAATTCAAATTTCTTGGTGATGGCGAGGATATTGCCGAGAAAAATTGCGATCATTAAAAAAAAGAAGGGGAGATGGATTTGTTGATATTTGAAGTAAATAATCGCAAAGACCACGATCGCCAACAGAGAAGAAGTGAGAAAAATAATCACATAGTTGCCCATTAAGGAAGCGATAAATTTGCTGTAGTTGAGATTGTAGATCTTTTTGAGATAGAGGGCTCTAAAACCGGCACCACCTTTAAAAGGCATAATCAAATTGAGAAAAGAACTGACCGTAGAAATCTGGAAATGCTTTTTGAGGTCGATGCCGTATGGTTCGGTGATGATCTTGAGATAGAGTCCATTGAGATAGAGCAGTAAAAAAGTGAGGGCAAAAATGGGGATTAAATAGCTCGGTTTTACGGCGCTTAACTCCCAGAAGCTCTGATGATTTCGCACGAGAAATGCTATCAAGAGCGCGAAGATTAAGATGCTCACTATCAGATTGATGATTTTTTTAGTCCTAGCTTTCACGCACAAATTCGATTAAGAGATTACTTTTTTTCTTTTGCTGAGAGATGCTGTCTTGGCTGAGGATATCAAATTGCCCAAAGGTCGCTTCTAGTTGTTGAAACAGTTGAGAGTGATGGTAGTCCTTTTCTTTTTCGGTGTCGATTTCGATATAGAGATACTGGCAAGTGATGCCTTGTAGATGTTTGAGCGCTTGGTATTCGTAACCTTCGATGTCGATTTTGATCAGGTCGAAGTGTTTGTGCTTGGTGAGAGTGCTCACTTGATCGCTCAGTTGGATTTCGATTGCTTGCTGTTTAGCGTAGCGTTTTTTGATTTTGCTGCTGATTTTTTTGTTGAGGAGAGAAGCGGTGGCACTGGCCTCGGCCAGGAGATGGAGTGTGGCTTTGCCGGCCGGTCCGATGCCATAATTGTGATGGTGGATCTTGTTGATCTGTTGGCAGTTTTGTTGGAGAAACTGAAAGGCCTGGGGGTTGGGTTCGAAACAATGGATCTCGGCTTCCGGGAGGAAATGATTGATTGTGAGGGCAAATTGTCCGATGTTGGCGCCGATGTCGAGGATCAGTTTGGGATTTTGTGGTAATTGCTTGAGGATGCTCTTGGTGATTTCTTGCGGGTATTGTTGGATGCTGATCGGGATAGTCCAGTTTTGATAGTGCAATTGATGACCGAGATAGTGGAGGCAATTTTTCTTTTGGATTTTAGAACGTATCAGCGCGGCGTATTTATGAAAAGGAAAGCCCAGCCTAAAGCTCCAAGGGAGGTTTGATTGACTGAGGAAAAAAAAGTCGCGGCTAATTACTTTAAAAAAATGTTTGAGCATGTTTGGATTATAGCAAAAATTGTTTGTAGGAGTAGTATTTGATAAGCTATTTGCATTAAGAAAAAAATGAAAAAAACTGATCAGTTACAAACAGTGATTTTAGTTGGGGGACGTGGTACGCGGCTCGGCTCGCTCACGGAGCAAATCCCCAAACCGATGATGGAGATTGATGGGCGACCTTTTTTAGAGTTTCTCTTGATCTATTTGCGAGAGCAAGGGTTGAAGCGCTTTTTGTTGATTGTCGGTTATCTGCCCGACTATATTCCCGCTTACTTTGGCGATGGTAGTAGTTTGGGGGTGGAGATAGAGTATGCCGGCGATGTCAAAAATCTCAGTGTCGGTACCGGTGGTGCGATCAAGCGTGCTGCTGATAAGTTAGACGAGCACTTCCTTTTGCTCTTTGGTGATACGCTCTTGCCGCTGGACTATGCGGATTTGATTAGTCGTGCTCAGGAGTTTGGTTGCCAGGGGCTTTTGACGGTTTATGACAATCAAGAAGAGACTGACGTAATCAATAATATCACCCTCAATGCAGAAGGTTTGGTGGAAAAGTATCTGAAAAATTCTCAATTAAGACTGGACTATGTGGACGCGGGAGTGGGGCTTTTTGCTAAGGAAATTTTATCTTTGATTCCGGAAGGGGAGGTTTCTTTTGAAGAAGAGGTTTATCCGAAATTAATTGCTGAAAAAGAACTGGCTGCTTATCCGACATCTCAGCGGTTTTTTGATATCGGGACACCGCAGCGTTTGGAAAATTTTAAAAATTACTATTATGATCATCTCGCGCACGCCGGTTAGAATCAGCTTTTGTGGTGGGGGGACCGATCTGCCGGCTTATTATCAAAATTTTGGTGAAGGCCTGGTGGTCAGTGCCACTATCGACAAGTATATCCATGTTTTGACGCATAAACGGTTTGATGATTTGATTCGCTTTACTTCGTTCAAAGAAGAAATCGTAGAAAAAGTGGAAGAGATGGAAGAAGGGATCGTCAAAGTCTTACTCAATAAATTCGGTTTGGAAAAATCCTTGGATTTGATCGCGGTGTCCGATGTGCCGCCGGGGACGGGGATGGGGTCTTCCGGGGCTTTTACGGTTGGTGTGCTCAAGGCTTTGCAGGCTTATACCGGTCAGCCGGAGATGCTACGCGGGGAGTTGGCGGAGGCTGCTTGTCAGGTGGAGATAGAGGATTTAAAACAGCCAGTCGGTAAGCAGGATCAGTATGCCGCTGCCTATGGCGGTTTTGCTACTTTTAGTTTTGATGCCAATGGAGTAGTGCAGCGTAGTGATTTGGCGATTAGTCGTGAGGCGGTGGATCAGTTGCAGGAGCATTCTTTGCTGTTCTTTCTCAATAAGCGTCGTAGTGCCTCGAAGATCTTGCAAAATCAAGTGGCGGATATGTCGGCTCGTCATGCCGTTTTGACGGAAATGAAAGAGTTGGTGCCGGATGTGGTTCAGGCTTTAGAAGGGGCAGAAATCAAAAAACTCGGTCGCTTACTGCACGAGGCCTGGACTCTAAAAAAGAAACTGACTCAGGGGATTAGTGATGAAGAAATCGACACTCTCTATCAAAAAGCGCTCTCGGCCGGAGCATATGGCGGTAAGGTTTTGGGGGCCGGAGGTGGTGGTTTTCTCTTTTTTGTCGCTCCGCTCGACGCCCACGAAAAGATCGAACAGGCCCTTGGTCTCAAGCGATTATCTTTTGCCTTTGAGGATCAGGGTAGTGTATTATTGGAGCGTTGAACCTCATTTTATGATTGAATTTGCTCAGAAATATCTCGCCCGGCTTAAAGACGTTTTGGATCAGTTAGACCTAAAGCAGTTGCAGTCCGCAAGTGATCTTTTGCTGGAGGCCTATCGTGAGCGCAAACTGGTGGCGATAGCTGGCAATGGTGGTAGTGCGGCGACCGCTTCTCACTTTGTCAATGATCTCAATAAAGGGATTTTGGGCCACAAAGGTGAGCGGCAGATTGAGCGTTTTCGTGCTTTGAGTTTTAATGACAATATCCCTTTGATCACCGCTTGGTCCAATAACGTGGGCTATGAACGGATCTTTGTGGAACAGGTGAGGAATTATTTAACAAAAGGCGATCTTTTGATTTTGATTAGTGCCAGTGGCAATTCGCCCAATGTAGTTTTAGCGGCGGAGGAAGCACGGGCGCGGGGAGTAAAAGTTCTGACCTTGACCGGTTTTAGCGGCGGGGGTTTAAAGGATTTGTCCGACTGCAATGTTTTGGTACCGGTGGATTCTTATCAGCTTAGTGAGGATGTCCATGGTGTGGTGATGCATTTGGTGGTTAGTTATTTGATCGAAAATTTGGATCCAAATAAGGAAAGAAAAAAAGGAAATTTAGCGTGCAAAAATGAAAGTGTTGTTTCTCGATCGTGATGGGATTATCAATGTAGCGCCGCCGGTGGGGGAGTATGTGGTGGCGGTTTCGGAGTTGCAGTGGATGGAGGGGCTTTTTGCGGTTTTGAGGCAGTTGGCGGCGCGTGATTTTCAGTTTGTGGTGGTGACCAATCAGCGTTGTGTGGCTCGGGGGTTGGTGGCGCCAGCCGAGATGGAGGAGATCAACGGGGAGGTTTACAGGAAGTTTGAGCAGGAAGGTCTTACTTTAAGAAAGATCTATGTTTGTCCGCATGAAAAAGGTGTTTGTCAGTGTCGGAAGCCGGAGCCGGGGATGGTTTTGCGGGCGGAGGAGGAGTTTGGGATTGAATTGGGGCGGTCTTATCTGCTTGGGGATAACGTGAGTGATCTGGAGGCGGCGCACGCGGCTCAGCTTGCTGGAGGTTTTCTCTATGATCCAGAGGGGGACAAAGGTTTTAGAGGCTTTCCTGATTTTCCGGTAGAGGTGGTAGTGGACTTTGCTCAGATTTTGGATTTTTTGTTGGAATAATTTTCTTCCGTGCTTCCTTCAAAATTCCTTTGATATTTCCGAGGAGAAAAGTGATGGTAATTAAGGGGAATAAAGCAAAGACGATAAAAAAATCCTTGATATTTTTTGCCAAAAACAAAGCAACAGCTGAATTTAAGACGAGAGCCGTGATGATCAAATGCCAGAAATATGTACCTTCAAGCAAACGCCAAATCACCAGGCCAAAAAAGAGTAGCACCAGATTAATCAACCAAAATTCTTTTTTACTCGGTTTGTAATAGTAGTCGACAAAGCGGGGACCTTTACTAAAAGTATGTTTAAGATTTTCCCAAAATTCTTGGCGGTTGTTGTAGTAGACTTTGGCAGCAGCTAAAATATGGATTGGTTTTTTCTGCACGATATTTTTTAACAGTTTCGTGTCATCGGAGCTTTCTTTTTCTTCGAGATTTTCGATCTGGGAATTCAAAAACAATTCTTTTTCACAAAAAAACATCGTAGTTCCTTTGGGACTTTGATCAAAATTTTCAGGCGTGATGACGGTCGTTGCCTTCATCTTATCGAGATTGACATTAAATAATTTTAGTCTCATGAGATAAAAAAATCGCCCAAATGAAGAGTCTTGACTAGTGATCACAAAGCCAATCGCCGGGTTATATCCATGTTTCACAAAAGCCTTTACTGCTTGATGGTCGATCTGACATTTGCAATCCACGAATAGTAGGTGATCGTATTGAGCTTCTGTTGCTCCAAAGTTGCGGGTGTAGGCTTTGCCTTTGTCTTCTTTTATCTCCACCACCTTAACATTGAGATCGGTGTTGTCTGCAAAACGTTTGAGGATTTCCACGGTGCCATCGTCAGAATTACTATCCACAAAGAGCACTTCAAAATGATCACGAGGATAGTCGATTTTTTCGATTGCTCTTAAATACCTGGCGAGGTTTTTTTCTTCGTTTCTAATTGGTGTGATCAGCGAGATTTTCATTGTTGTTGGTGATTTTTATGACGTGGTCGATGATGATTTTTGAAGGGGACTTTTGGAGGTCTAGTCTGGCAATGCGATGTTGATTGTAATTGTCGATAAATTGATCAATGGTCAAATCCTCAAAGTTTGAAATAACCACATTTTGGTCCAAGCCTTCTTTTCTTTCAGTATGAGATCTAAAGAGCAGACAGGGTTTGCCTAAATAAAAACATTCTTCTTGATTGCTGCCACCGTCTGTGATCATCAATTCACTTTGGTGGAGGAGATTGATAAAATCGAAATAGTCATAGCGTGGACGGAGTTCGATCATCGGGTTTTGAGCGAGTTTTTTATAGAGATCAAATTTTTTCAGTTGTTTGAGGGTGACCGGATGGAGGATAAAAAGGATTTTACTTTTTTCAGCAATTTCTAGCAGTTTATCGACGATTTTCTGAAAGCGCTTTTTCTTAAAAATGTTTTCAAAGCGGTGGATGGAAGCGACAAAGTATTTTTCTTTTGGGATAGAGACTTTTTCACTGGTTCCTTGATTGACAGCCAGTTTTAAGGCATCAAAAAGTGTATTTTGGATGGTGTTGATTTTTTGACCTTGGTATTTGTGGAGATTTTCGACTGCCCATTCTCCCGGACAAAAGTAATAATCACTGAGATTAAAGGTCAGCTTGCGTGTGATTTCTTCAGGAAAGGGATTAAAGAGAGTGACTGAACTTTTATTGAGTTCTTTCTTCCTATTATCATGGGGAGGGTTTTTG
>CAYMGN010000066.1:0-7149 GCA_964389995.1 uncultured Candidatus Peribacteria bacterium
CATATATTCGGGAATAGTCGAGAGCTCAACTCCAAAAGGTTGTAAATATCCTGCCCAGCGTTCAAGAGTGGTATCGTCCCAGGTATGCTTGCGGGTAATGCGGATAGTGTTGACCACCTTGCCTTCTGGATCAATATCGCTGTGATGATCGATTTCTTGCCGCATAAACTTATCGGATTTATTGAAACTAACGGAAATATTGACCACACTGAGATAATCCTCATCCGGAGCCGAACGGTGCATTTCACCACTGACCCCAAGATCGCGAAACAACTCCTGCACATCCTGGTAGTCGGAGTAGGCCATGATTTGTTTTCTTTCGATTGCTTTGTAGATTGATGTTCCGAGATTTTTGAAGTCGGCATCAGCTAAGACCTTATCCTTAAAGGCGGCGACAAAGGTCTTGAGAATATGTTTGGGATCTTCGGCGCCCCAGAGTTTTGATTCTACAACATAACTAAGCACCAGATCGTAGTTTGTAGCATCAAGGAGCCCGAAACTTCCTACTTGTATCGGTCCGGTAACTGCGAGGAGATCACGAAGTACGCTTTGGTTGACGACAATGACGGTATCAACACTGGGGCCGTTTTGTTTTTGGAGGAACCAGCGGGCTTTTTCGCCGGAGAGGGCAAAATCAGGAGAGTAATTACTATCTCTTAAGCGCCAATTGTAAATGAATTCGTCTAATTCTGGTGGCGGAGGAATGTAATCGCTAAAAGAACCGTCAATATCATAGACATCATGGGTTTCAAATTCGGTGATGTAACCGTCGTTAATGGTAATCAAAATATAACTGCCGATAAAACCACCGGAGGGGCGGGCTTCACTGTCATTCTGGAGTAGGACGAGATAGCGATGGGGGTAACGGTCGCCGAGGAGGCGCAAAAGTGGTTGGCGGAAGTCGCTGATTTTTTCCAGCAGTATTACAATTTGATCGATGCCGAGCTGGGCCAACTGAAACTGCTCCTGGAGCTCTTCGGGAATAAGACCAGTATTGATCTCGCTCATTAGCTGGTCGACGAGTTCTAATTCTGCAAGGGCTTGCTCACTGGCATTAACCACCTGATCGATATTTTCGCTGATAGAAGGGATGTAGAGGGCCTCGCCGCTATTTTGGAGAGCAAAAAGGTCGGGGATTTCGCGGAGGATATCGATGGTCTCACGGAAATGTTTGCCGGCCTCAGCGAGATGGATGCCGATTTCAAAGACTGATTTGACCGTGGGGCCGAGATTACTGTCTTTGGCATAAGAGAGATTGCTGTTTTCGATAAACCAGAGGGAGTCCTCCGTTTGCTCAAAGATAGCTTCAGCGTCAGAGAGGGTTTCGAGATTGAGGAGGGAAGTAAAACCGGTTTGGGCGGCGTTTTTGATTTCAGTTTCGACATTGCGGCCGGTTTGGTAGACGTTGACGAGATTGATGAGGATGACCATCAGGAGGCCAAGCCCACCGATTTTGACAAGATTGCCGATATGACGGGCGGACTGGTATTTTTCCCCACGGACAAAGTGATAATCCTCACGTTGGTCACCGGAAATATCCTCGATTTTGGTCGGTTTGTGCTGATTTTTATTCTTTTTGGGCATGATTTAGAGACCTAGTTTGAGACTGGTGATGGTAACAACTCCGTCCTGGAAGTAATTTTTGGCGACGACTGCGCTTTGGAAAGGAATGAGATCCTGGAGATCGAGCTCTGGAGGTAAGAGAGACCAGAGTTCTGACAATTGGAGAACAGTGATTTCGTCGGCGCTGAGGAGTAACTCTTCGAACTCGGATTGGTAGGAACTGCGCTTGAGGCTGAGGCGGTTTTCGGGGACTTCTTCTGAGAGATCTAAAGAGCTGAGCACTGCTTCATACTGATTGGAAAAAATGGCGATTTCATCCGTGAGGGCGTAGTAGAGGCTCCAACCTCTTTGGCCCATGGTGAGGCGTTGGATGGTATAGCCATTGTGCTCTAATTCTTCACGGACGATTGGCTCGGGTTTGGCGATGTACTCTTGGCTACGAGTGCCATCGGGAAGGGTGTAATCGATTAATTCCGGTTGGTAGACGGCGCCCATTTTGGCAAATTCTTGAGAAATTTTGGCGATTTGGCCTTCCTGGTCGAGAGTGGGATCGAGTTTGACGATTATTTTGAGGGCGGGGCTGGTGCTGCCGGTGTTTTCGAGGCCGAGGGCGTATTCTTTTTCAAATAGAGGGAGGAGGTCGGATTGCCAGCTGATATCTGGTCCGAAGTATTTTTTGGTCAATTGGCTGAGGCGGCTTTCGAGATTGGTGCGGCTGGTGCGATCGCCTTGGGTGAGGATCTCTAGCAGTTTTTCACTTTGGGCCGGGAGACGATGGCCTCCGAGATAAAAGCTAGTGGCCGCCGGGAAATAGTCGAGAAGCTGAGCTTGGTATTTTTCCGGATAATGGAGATAGCTTTTTTGGCTGAGGTTTTCGGTATTGATATTGAGGAAGCTCTGTACTAAGAAGCGATCCTGGTCAGCGATGAAGGCAAAGCCTTGTTCTTGAAAAGTATTGGTGATCGGCGCGAGTGAAGCGGTGGAGACTCCCCTTTCGCTGAGGAGTGCAAAACTCTTGAGTAAGGGAGCGGTAATTTGTGAATAATCGAGATAGGCAAAAGCAAAACGGTTGGCAGGGAGATTATTGCGGAGGCGCTGATAGCCGGGATCGTTGATCAGGGTTTGATCAGGAGTGAGATTTTGGAGGAGTTTGAGGGCCTCGGAGTCATCACTAAAAACAAGATATTTGTCGCGGATAATAAAAGAAGTATTTTCGTCGTATTGATAGAGTTGACCTTCCTGCCATAGTTCTTGGGGGGTATTTTCGTTTTGCCAGTAGCTTTGGGCTAATTGGAGATTGCTGAATTCATAAAAAAATAGGAGAGCGGGGAGAGACTCGAAATCTTCTGGAGTGAGGAGGGCGAGACCAACTTGGCGACCGAGCCAAGGGCGGATTTGAGTTTGAAAATCGTTTTTTTGGTCGTTGAGGAGATCGAGGGCTTGATTGAGGGATTTGACTAGAGCGGCTTCGTTGTAGAGGGGGTGGTCTTGGAGGAGGTCAAAGGTCTTGAGGTATTGGCTGTGATTGGGGTTGGTATTGATTTCGAGGGAAGCGACGGTGCGGTCAGCGGGAAGATAGCGGCCCAGGGGAGCGGCGCTGAAGGTTTGGCCAATGAGGACAAAAGCGAGAAATCCCAAGAGCAAGAGAGTCCCGGCAGCAAAGATAAAACCTAAAAGAGGCCGAAGCCAGCGTTGAAACTGTTGGATCTTGTTGGTGGTCTCTTTTTTAGGTGGTTCTGTCTTTTTCTGCTCTTTTTTGCTCTTTTGCGGCTTTTTTTTATCTTTTTTCTTTAGATTTTTGAGGGCCTTTTTGGCCTTTGATTTCTTTCCCATGCCTTAAATATCGCATATATTACTTGTAAGTTAAAGCTATTTTTCGTAGAATTTAGCCAAGAAAACTAAATCCCATTACATGATGACCGCAAACGAGTTAAGAAGACTGTTTATTGATTTTTTTGTAAACAATTACGAGCATAAAGAAATTTCCGGGGCTTCTCTGCTGCCGGAAAACGATCCGACTGTGCTTTTTACCACGGCGGGGATGCATCCTTTGGTCCCCTATCTGTTGGGAGAAAAACATGCTTGCGGTACGAGACTGGTAGACGTGCAGAAGTGCATTCGTACTGATGACATCGAAGAAGTGGGTGACAATACCCATCTCACTTTCTTTGAAATGCTCGGTAACTGGTCGCTGGGAGATTTCTTTAAGGAGGAAGCGATTAAAATGAGTTATGATTTCCTGACCCGTCCGCGTGAAGAAGGTGGTTTGGGACTGGATCCGGCGCGTTTAGCAGTCAGTTGTTTTGCCGGGGATGATGATGCTCCACGTGATGAAGAAGCGGCTAAGGTCTGGGAATCTCTTGGTTTTAAACGTTTGGCGGAAGATGCGGTGATGGATCCGGATAAGATGGAGGCTGGCAATATCTATTTCTTCGATAAAAAAGAAAACTGGTGGGGGCCGGCGGGTCAGACTGGGCCTTGTGGACCGGATACAGAGATCTTTTATATCACTGACGAGGGCGAAGCTGTGGAGATTTGGAATGATGTCTTTATGCAATATAATAAAAATGCTGATGGGAGTTTTACGCCCTTGGAGCAACAAAATGTGGATACCGGGATGGGATTGGAGAGAGTGATGGCGATTATGAATGGAGTGAAGTCCCCTTTTGAGACCAGCCTTTTTATGCCTTTGATTGAGGAATTACGCACTTTGGCCGGTTATGGCAGGCCGACTGAAGAACAAGCTTTTTCTGAGCGGGTGATCGCTGACCATGTGCGGGCCGCTACTTTTATCCTCGGGGATGATCGTGGGGTTTCGCCTTCCAATACCGATCAGGGATATGTGCTCCGGCGTTTGATTAGGCGGGCGATTGGGCATGGTCGTAAGCTGGGGATTGAAACCGACTTTGTGCGCAAACTAGCGGGAGTGATAGTGAAAGAATATGGCGAATTTTATCAAGAATTACAGCGCAATCAGGAGAGAATTTATGAAGAAATTGTGCGTGAAGAAGAGCAGTTTTTGGAAACGGTGAGTAAGGGGATGCAGGTTTTGGGTAAGGAATTAGAAGGTTTGAACGAGAGGGTTGATGACGGCGTGAAGGCTCTGCCTGAGGATTTTGTCTTTCAGATGCATGCCACTTATGGTTTTCCGATGGAGATGACGCTCGAGGAGCTGACAAGTGCCGGTTGGATCCAGTCCGAGGAGGATGAACAATATTTGCGGACTCGATTTGAGAAACAGTTTAAAGAACATCAAGAAAAGTCACGGGCGGGAGCAGAACAGAAGTTTTCCGGTGGTTTGGCTGATCATAGTTATGAAACCACAAGGCTACACACTGCCACTCACCTTCTACACCAAGCGCTTAAAGACGTGCTGGGTGATCATGTGGAGCAGCGCGGTTCTAATATCACCAAGGACAGATTGCGCTTTGATTTCAATCATGAGGAAAAAATGACTAAAGAGGAAATCGCTGCGGTGGAAAAAATCGTCAATGAACAGATCAAAGAAGGACTGCCGGTAAGTTGTGAAGAGATGACGGTGGAAGAGGCGAAAGAAAGAGGGGCGATCGGCCTCTTTGAGTCTAAATACGGCGAAAAGGTCAAGGTCTACTTCATGGGTGATAAAAACGGCGAAAAAAGGCCTTTCAGTGTGGAAATCTGTGGTGGGCCTCATGTGGAAAACACCGGTGAGTTAAAAAATTTCCGGATCAAAAAAGAAGAAAGCTCATCGCGAGGTGTGCGGAGGATTAAGGCGATTGTGGATTTTGAATAGTTCTCTGGTCTAGGCCATTTCGCCCTTGAGGATCCATTCAAGAGATTCGGTGATTTTGACGGGGACGATTTTGCCCACTAGTTGTTTGCGGGACTCGAACTCGACGGTTTTGAAGTGTTCGCTACGGCCGATGCAGCGGTTGTCTTCCTGGCTTTCGACGAGGACCTTTACTTCCTTATTGAGGTATTGTTGATGTTTGAGGCTGGAATGTTTGCGCAGAAGGTCATTGAGACGATGCCAGCGTTCTTTTTTGGTGTCGCGGGGGATGTCATCCTCGATGTTTTTGGCAGCAAAAGTGCCTTTACGTTGGGAGTATTGAGCGAGGTAGGCGTGATCAAAACCAATTTCGTCAAAGAGGGCGTAGGTGTTTTCAAATTCGTCGTCGGTCTCGCCGCAGAAACCGACGATCACATCAGTGGAAATAGCAATGTCGGGGATTTTGGTGCGTAGTTTTTTGATGATGCCGCGGTATTTTTCGACGGTGTAGGGTCTATTCATGCGTTTGAGAGTGCGGTCGTCGCCGGATTGGATCGGGAGGTGGAGGTAGGGCATCATCGTTTCGAGGCGGGCCATGACGTCGATGAGTTCATCACTCATATCTTTGGGATGGGGCGAGGTAAAGCGTAATCTCTTCAGGCCTAATTCTTTCAATGTATCTATTTTTTCCAGGAGGGCGACGAAGGGTTCCTGCTCGCCGAGGTATTCAAAGGTTTTGTTCATGCGATCGTAAACGCTGAGACCGTAGGAGTTGACGGTTTGGCCGAGGAGGGTGATTTCTTTGCAGCCGTTTTCGACTAACTTCTTGGATTCTTGATAGATATGGTCGATGGTGCGGCTTTTTTCTCGGCCACGGCTAAAAGGGACGATGCAGTAAGTACAAAACTTGTCGCAGCCCATGGAGATGGGGACAAAGGCTTGTGCTTGTGATTGGTGGCTGGCTGCGATTTGGAAATAGTCTTCCAGTTTTTCTTCAGGTATGGCTTCGATCGGGGAGGCGGGGTTGATTTCGCGGATGAGGCGGGCCATTTCCGGGAGCTCTTCGATGCGGAGGGCGATGTCTAATTCGCGGACGCGGTTGAATAACTTGTCGCGGACGGGAGAATAGCGGGAGCTGGATTCGCGGACCATGCAGCCGGTGATAGTGACGATGAGGTTGGGGTTTTCTTGGCGGATTTGGGTCATACGGCGCATGTAGCCGAGAGCTTTATCTTCAGCTTTTTGGCGGATGCTACAGGTGTTGAAAATCACAAGATCGGCATCGTCAAAATCGTTTGCCGGTTCATAGCCGAGGGCTTCGATATAGGTGGCCACTCTTTCTGAATCAGAGTAGTTCATCTGGCAGCCAAAAGTTTTGATGTGGTATTTCATGCCGAGATGATAGGAAAAAATCGCCCAAAGGTCAATATTTCTCGCTTAGTAGAGCATTTCGCCGACGTATTTGTCGATGGGGGCAAAATCATCGGTGAGGACGGGGAGGTCGAGGGGGACTTCTTTGGTGTAAAGATTGTCGAGCAGTTTTTGCTGATAGGGGTCTTCGCTGGTGAGGGGGGGAGTTGTCTCAGATTTAAGGGCGATAACCATGATGTTTTGGGGGGATTCCGGTGAGCGAGGTGCTTGGATGGGAAAGACGTAAACTTGTGGGAAAACTTCTTTAATAGTGGCTAATTCCGCCCGGAAGAAATCGCTTTTGGGACCTTCGATTGCGGAGATGACGTTGATCATAAAAATACCGTCTTCACTGAGTACGTCGTGGATTTCATTGATCGCTTCGACGGTGGTGAGATGGAAAGGAATGGAATAAATGGACTTGTAGG
>CAYMGN010000066.1:7159-7658 GCA_964389995.1 uncultured Candidatus Peribacteria bacterium
ATATTTTTTATCGCTGTTTTGGATGAAGGTGCGGCCGTCTTCGTGATAGATATTGAGGTTGGGGTCAGGCTTGAGGCCGAAGTATTCCTTGGCGAGATCGGTGAGTTCGGGGTCGATTTCTACTACGTCGATGTTGGCTTCGGGGTAGTTTTCGAGGAAATATTTAGGGTAGGAATAGGCGGCGCCTCCGAGCATTAATGTTTCCTGGAAATCCGGTTTAAAATGAGCGGCGAGGTCGTAAAATTCGGCATAACCGTAGGCGAGAGCAATGGGATCGTCGACAAACATGGCGGAACTGGAGGATTTGTTGAGGGACATGCGGCGGATTTCGCGGCCGGTGCGGTGATCGATGTCGTCATAGATCCAGACGCGGTTGTAGGAAGTGTCCACGTCCACAAGATTGCGAGGTAGTTGAGAAGCATAGAGCACTTCGGAGCCGTAGAAGCTGCCGAGGAAGACGATGAGGACGATGATTTTCATGAAGGGAAATTTGGGGGCG
>CAYMGN010000067.1:0-7514 GCA_964389995.1 uncultured Candidatus Peribacteria bacterium
GAATTATCCCTAAACTCAATCCCTTCTCCCTCCTCAAGATGAAAAGGTTTCTCATCATCAACAGTTAATAGTCCTCTCGCCGCTTCCGGAGATCCCAAGTTAACCCAGTTTTTATAGCCGGTACTCAAAGCAGCCGCAGCCACAAAAGCCTTCTGCAAACCATCATTTTTATACCAAGCGGCCTCAGGCAAACCATTAGCCCCAAAATTAATAATTTCCCACCGCTCTTCCGTTGGATTAAAGACCACCTCAACATTCATAGCTGAATCCGTATTTTTTACTTTAAATCTGTTTTTATCGATTACCTCATATTCGATTTCGCCGGACCATATCAGAGACTCTAACTTATTAGAAGCGATACTTAAGTTTTTTTCCAAAGCATCATTATTCTCAATATCATCACCTGATTCAACCACTTTTTCAGACGAGATTAGCGGCCCTCGATTATCCCACCAATGATTCAAATAATTAGCCAGCATCTGTGCAGACACATGATGATCCGCTAATTGAGTTACCATCTTGGCAGTATCCATTTTGATTTCATGATCGACAGCTTGAGAAAAAAACATATAATTTCCTTTAGCTACAAAAGGTGTCCCCATATCCCCAGCACCCTTTTCTTTAATTTCCTGATTTTTATTAGTGGATTCAGCTACCGAAATAATCAACTTACCGACTACCAAAACAGTTTCCAAATCTTCAAATTTCATGTCAGCCTCCTCAAACCCTTTAATCGACCATTGTGCATTGTCCGTCTCATAAACTTCAAGCGCTTGAGTACCACCACCTCCTGCATAGAGACGCAAAATCTTTTGATCATCTGTACTGATATTTTCAAAATCGACTTTGTAATCAGTGGTAAATAAACTCCAAATACCGCCATTGAGAAGTGAGTTAATCTCTTCGGTAAATTTTTCTTTATCTTCTGTAGCTGTTGAAGCATCATCATCTACATCAGCAGGCTCTGCCGCTGCCGCTGCCTCCCTCTCTTCCTCTTCAACTTTTTTTCTCACAACATCCAATTGAACTTCATTATACTCCAACCACTCAGCATACTCCATCGGCATCTCACCATCATCAGTCAAAACCCTACTAGCCACATATTCCCAATACTTCTCAGCTATTTGACTATCCAGATTCCTTTTATCTAAGTCTGGACTATCTGTATGAGCAGTAAACTTAAAAAACTTATCCATTTTCTCCGCTAAAAATTCATGCGAATCCTCTTTGAGGTTAGCAAAATTAATAATGTCGTATTTATCCATCACACCGCGAACAAAGTTTTCCTGAAAAGCACCATACACCTCGCTGGAGCCCGCACGAAATAAATCAGTAGCTCTATTGAAATCAGCAACATTTATTTCATCGGCCTTGATCACTTCACTCCAGTCCTTATCTTTATAATCTTCTTTATTGAGAACAGCATCCCATCGACCTAATTCTTTAGTACGAGAATCCAGATCTTTAGCAAGCCACTCCGCCCTTAAATCCATCACTTTACCGACATCTTCAAAACTGTCGATCCCGCCACTTAAGATTTGAGACTTTAAGGCCATTTTGACCATATTTAATTTCGACTCCAAGCGAGTATTAAAAGAATCCTCTTGAATAGAACCACTAAATACTTTATCGATCTGATCCCAATTAAAATTCTCAACCACCCCAAAAGTTGCCTGATAAAAATAGTGACGTACAAAACTTTCCGGCATACTGCTAACTTTCGCCTTCAAACTATCTATCGACTGATTCAATTTTGGATGTTCATCAACCCCTCCTACCAACAAATCCACAAATTGGGGATTATTTAGAAGCGTTTTTTCAGCAGCCTTATTGATGGTTTTCTTAGCCATATCAATAACAACAGCGACCCCAAAAGCGTTAAATTTAAGGGCACTTTTAGCCACCCTCACACGCTTTAGTTTCCCCATCTTATTCAAAGGAGCAAACACTTTTCCTAAGTCAGTTGCAAAGAATGAAGCTAAGACTCTACTATCTGCATAGGCCTTTTCACTATCCATCGTTTTACCCGGCCGAATATAAAACGACTCCTGTGGATTTAATTTATAGGTGATACCACCATCTTCATCCACCAAGAACTCCACTTCAAGCGGTTCCTGCTCAAAATTGCTCATCAAAACAGCAGTCCATCGATGCTTACCCCCAGGCACCTCTCCCTCATATTGCAAATTTCTATGAAAAGTATTTTTACCACTTTTGCGCAGATTTTTGGGCTCAATCGCTCTCACTATCTTAGTCCTAAAGGCATCCTTCAAATTTTTCATAGGCACAGTATGCGCTCCTTCAAAAGGCAAAGCCGCAATCGCATCATCAGGGGTCAAAGATTTAGCCCCTTGAAATTTATAGTCATGCTCAAAATAAAAATAATAGTTACCACCGGCGCCACCGGGATGCGGAGCCGGCACCATCGCCAATGCTCCAACAGGAGAGAGCACCCTCATCGCACCGGTTTTTTCATCGATAATTTCATCAGTGAGCTTTAAGGTTGTTTCTTTAGTTGCAATTTCTTTCAATCTCGCTTCAGCCTTGCCGTGATTAGTTTCCCAAAACTTCAATTTAAGCCACTTATTAGGCTCACCCATACGATGCTGTTTCAAAACTTCAGCAAAAGTGGCCACTGTACAGCCCTTACCCAGATCCTTCACTGCCCACTCAAAAGTACGTTTATAATAACGTGAATTAGGATCGACTTTAAGCGTCTGATTAAAAATTTTTCTAAACGCCGGCACAATCAAGGCCAAATCATCTCCGATTTTCTTTTGTTTAGGATCCTTTGTAACCTCATATTCCAAATCAAATTCCGGCCAAATTGAGCTATATTTTTCCGGATCAATAAAACCCCTACCTTCCTGAGTCAAGAGGGAAGACATCTCAATGTTTTGAGATTTATTTAAAACATTACCACTAGGTATCTCTTCAAATCTCAGACCGCTATAACGAGCCAGTGCAGCAAAATAAGTATCACTGACCTTGCTTAATTTTAATTCCGGATCTTTCATTACATCCCCGGCAATTTCCATTACGTCAATACCTGACTTTTTTAAAGCATGATCGATCACAAACAGAGAACCGCCAAGAAATAGGGCATCAACAATTCTTTTGGATTCAGGACTTTCCGGTTTTAAACGGCCATAAGCATTGTAAAGAAAGAAAGCGCCTAAACCATAGAGTGCCTTAGTTTTTAAATCTCCTTCCACAAAATTATCCCAATGCGTTTCCAAAAAATCACCGGCTTTGTTCATCACGTCGGACATTATTTCATTAGCATCAGCATTGTCGTAAGCCTCCTTCATTTCCTTACTATCCAATTCTGAATTTAAGAATGCCTGTTTAATCGCCTCAAATCTCTGATAAGCATCTACAAAGTCCGTATCCGGTTCAAAATCATCAGGCAATCGTGGATCGTCGATCGCACCAGAGAGTATCTCCAAATTTTGCTCTGTCGGATTGCGATAGAGATTGGCAATTAGGGGGTTTGTAGAAGGAGGATCGGTCATTGACGTTAACTCCTCAATCATCGTACTGTAAACCGAGTCCCCACTTACTTTATATCCGGCATCGGCCAAATCACCGATGATTCTCGTCCGGCCTTGTGGGGTGCTTGGATCCCACTCTTTAGCTTGTAGATGGGCCGTGCCTTGTTCTACCCTCCTTTTCCAAACATTCTGTTTTGCCGGAAGAGTCTCCACATCTTTTGGCGCTGGTAAGGTCTCAAATTCCTTGGCGGTCACGATATCTTTTCTTGCGTCCGTACTTGGCTTCAATAGATCCAGCTGATCCTTAGTATAAACATCAGCTGTTTCAGCTGCTTCATCCGCTTCCGGAGCATCATCTTGGCCGTCAGGGTTTCCCGTCTCTTGAAACACCAAAAAACGCTCTTTCAAACTAACCTTCAATTTTCGCCAATTTTCCCGAAATAAAAGCACGCTCTTTTGTTATTTTTATCCCTTAATTATACCAAAAAAACGCCAAAAACACAACCGATTTCAGCTCAAACTACTTATTAAACTCACTGACAAAGTTACCGACAAATTCCGGAACAGTTTCATATACTTTTTGCATCAATTGATCATCTCTCAAAGCAAACTCAAAAATTATCTCCTGAACACTCAAGTTAGGAGAAATGCGCTTAGTCTGATCCAAAAAAGTGTCTAAATTCTCTGCCTGCTCCTTACTAAGCTGCTCCAAAATCGTCAACTCAAGATGCCTAGTAAAATGAAAGTCCAACATCGTCCTGACATCGTCACGAATCATCGGGTCATCGCTGGCAAAATTAAGCTGCGAAAGGATCATTTGATAACCGGTTTCCCGCACGAGCAGGGTGGAAAGATACTCCTTAACCTCAGGAGAAAGCTGATCTTCGATCTTTCTATATTGCGCCACAACCTTTTCTAATTTTGGATCAAATAATGAGTCTTTCATTTTTAGGAGTTATTTTTATCGCCTTTATTTTGCTTTCGTCTTCGCTCCGCTTCTTTTTCCAAAACTTCTAAAATATTATTCGCCCGATTAGCAAAAGCTCTTAGCTGATTTATTTCCTTATTCGCTCTCGTAAACTTGGTTAAATAAGATCCATCCTCATAACCCGTAATCTGTGATTCTAAAATTGCCATTTCCTGATTCTCATCCGTAGTTAGGGAGACTCTTGGATCCAAGGACCTCACCTTCAAGTCCAGATAATCCCGGATGGTAGTCATTTTTAGTACATCGCTCACGGATAAAAGAAACTGTGCCGCCTTATTAAACTCAGCCGAGCTCGGAACAACTTGATTAACATTTTTAACACCACTGATCTTCACCCTATTGGTTTTTTTACGAATATCTTCCCTGGATTTACTTTTTTTCTTCAGCTTCTTCGCCTTTTCTAGACGTTTTTTCTTCAAATCCTCAAGTCGTTTAGTCCGTGCCTCCGCGGTTTCCGTACTGCGCCAGATACCATTAACGCCCTCCCTCAAACCACCGTAAGCGTTCCCAAGGCCAGCACCAATCAGTGAACCACTAGCATAATTTCGCCATGATTCCTCCGGATGTTTACCAAGCCAGTCTTGCATAATCCAGCGATTAAAAAAGCCTTTGGCCGTTGTCACATCATTAAAAGATTGATGCCAAGTCTCCGGTCGCAATTTCAAAGCATCAGGGCCGAGATTGGGGAGTAGCGGTATCAGGTTATAGACTCCTTTAGCAATATCCACCAAGCCATTATAAGCATACGAAACCGGACGAGTAGCTAACTGTGCAGTCCTCACCACCCCCATCACCGGCAATTTCACCAGCGTTCGATAGAGAGGAGAAACAGCCCCGGCTAATCCGACTCCCAAACCTTTGACAGTCTTAGCAAGACCTAATCCCGCATTTTTCCAGTCACGCCTCCCGAGAAATTTTAAAGCATCACCACCCTTGCGAGCCATCCAAACACCTATACCTTTAGAAGCCGCACGCAGTCCACCCCAGCGACTAAAGCTATTCATTGAGTCTTTACCACGCATTCGATCAAAGAGCTGTCCGCTTCGATTCCAGCCCCCCTTCCGGTTTAATTCTTTCCACTCCTCGAGCTGGTCTTCATATTCGTCATTGGTAATCTTATTTTCTTTTAACAATTGACGCAGTTGCTTAGCCTTATCACCAAACCCCATCAATCCGGCCTCCATAGCCATCTGCCTGATCCGTTTTCGTTTTTTCAGAAATTCCCGCCGTGAAATCGGCTTGATATCTTCATAACCGGGCTTCCCCCCAAATTTATAACGCATTTTCAAGTTGCGATATTTTTTATTGAGCATTCGCCTCATCTTTTCGTTATAGCGATCGGGATTATTTTCATAACTATTCGCCTGTACCTGATACTTTACTCTCGCTTCATTTAATCGTCTATTAAACTCAGCTTCCACAGCCTCAGGATCTTTCTTAACTTCCGCCTCCACCAAGTCTCGCAAATATTCTTTCAAATTTAAAACCTCAGGCGATTCCACCCCACCAAAATCCTCAAAACCGGCCAATAGATAAAAACCACTGACACTATCGAGCTTCCCATGATGAAAGAGCAATTCAATATCCTCCCAAGTAGCTACCTGATTGGCACTGTGAATTCTTTTCAGCGGAAAATAATTATGATACTCCCCCTTAGCATCCTTCATCTTATAGCTCTGATTAAGCACTTTCTGGTAAAAATGCGCTTTCGCGGTAAGCACTTGGATGGCAGGTTGGTATTCTTCGGCTAGTTTTTGTACTCTTGTGCTACTAAAATGAGCCATTGCCTCATTAGTGAGATGCGCCGAAGCCGTATCTAAAGCTTCAAGCAAATCCAAACTAGGGTTGCGATCCATCTGGATACTGGCAACCAGCAATTTTGCTAGATCATGCTCAGATTGAAGATTTAATTTATCAAGCTCATTTTTTAATTGCCCAGTTCGTTGATCTTTATAAACCGATGCACGATGATAGAGTTCAAATATTACATCTGGATTAGATTGTTCCCTTGCAGTTATCCCTAAAAAATCATCAACCAATTTTTTTACCTCCCCATCTCCGGAATAATCATCATTAAAATAATCATCCTGATTAATATGGTCCTGAAAAGCCTCTACAATTTTAGGAGCTGCCGTCTCCACCAAATAAGAACTAGCAACTTCAAAAGCATCATCACCATCTAATTGCAGAGCATTCGCAGCCGTATCTTTCTTCACCACCTCCACAAACTTCTTTGTGTAAGCAACAGCATCTTTATATTGCCCTACATCATCTTTTAAGGCCGTAACATATTCATTAAATTGACGACGAGATGCTGTAGTAATTTTCCTATTACGCGCAATATCATCGCATACCAGTAAATGGCTTACAAAAAAAGTATTCCACATCTCAAAATCCATTCCAAAACCAACCTGATCGGGGTCATCAAAGCCAAAATTTTCTCTACAAGCCTTCAAAATTTTCTTAGCCGCAACCTTAGCCTTTTGGTCTACACGATCACCGTCTACAAAAGCACGCAAAAGCCTTAAAACACCGCGGATATTCTCAACATACCCCTTCGCTCCCTCCTGCTTTTTAACCGCATCTTTTCTAGCTTCAAACATTCGCAAAAACTTTTTATTATTATCCTCATTAAAAAAACTCTGCACTAAACTTTCAATTTTTGCCGCTGAATTTTCGACTATTTCTATTTCCTTTTTAAGAATAGTTTTATTTTTTTCCACTCTCCCCAGCACATCCTCTAAGTATTCCTCCGGCGTACTAAATGCCAATATCCGCTCCAAATGCTCGACATCTTCAATCTCACTATCAAAATCAAGCTCGCTTCTTTCTTTTATCTTATTCTTCAGTTTTTCATAAGCTTTAACTCCATCGCTTACACCTCCGTCCGGATAATTTTTAAACTCTTTCCATGCCCCTTCCAATTCAGCAGTTAGGACCAAGCTTCTTGAATCTATTAAATTTTCAAAACTATTTTTGACATCTGTAAAAACACCGGTGGAATTACTTGCCAACCATTTGGACTCCAAGTC
>CAYMGN010000068.1:0-7450 GCA_964389995.1 uncultured Candidatus Peribacteria bacterium
CTTGGTTGGGGAGGTCGTAGGTGCCGTAGCAGATGAGGCCAAAGAGTGCGCCGTAGAGTAGTGTTTTTACCGGGCTGTAGCTATTTTGGAGTGCCGGTTGGACGATGAAGAAGTGGATCCCAAAAATATAGAGGGGATAAAAAATTCCCGCTGCAATCCAGTCCACGGACTTGCTCATGAGGTGGCCGATTTGTTTTTGGTAAATGAGAGAATTGCTGAAATAAAGCCAAACGGCGTCGATAATGAGGAAGAGAAAGAAAGTAGTAAAATAAGCGATCATTTGTTGAGGGTAAGGGGCTTTGCTTTAGTTGATTTTAGCATTTTCTGGTCATTGCTGGCAAAATTTCTTATAGTTGGTAGTGATTTTAATCCAAAAACATGTTTCTTCGTTCCTTTTCACGATCTTTAATTTTAATGGTTGGGGTTTTTCTGACCGGGTTTTCTGTCAATGCTGCTAGTTTTAGTGATCTCAGCGATGCCCCTTATTTTGAAACGGGGATTGAATATTTGGCGGAACAGAGAGTGGTCAATGGCTATGGTGACGGGCGTTTTGGTCCTTGGGATGAGCTCAATCGAGCAGAGATGGTCAAGATCTTGGTGGAAGGAGTGGGGATCCAAGATGTGGAGTATAGTGAAAACTGTTTTGTAGATGTGCCGGCTGGGGCTTGGTTTGAGCCTTATGTGTGTATTGCGGAGGAGTTAGGCTGGGTGCAGGGATATGCTGATGGTACTTTTAGACCAGCGCAGCCCGTAAATGTAGTGGAAGGTTTGAAGCTAGTTTTGGAGGCTTTTGATTTTGATTATGTGGTGCCGAGGGTGGATGTAGTGTGGTACGTGCCGATTGTGGAGGAGGCGGCGGATCTTAATTTGATTTCTTTGACGATAGATAATTTTGGAGACAATTTATTGCGTGGAGAGATGGCGGATATAGTTGCTCGTGCCCGTTTGCTCAATGTGCCCAATGCCGACTTGGATGAATATCTGGCAGAAGCTTGGGGAGAATACGCTGATTTGGTCAATGATTTTGAGTCAATTGCTTTGGGGCTCAATGCTTTTATTGATCGTGCTGATTACGATACGGTTTTGTTTGCTCAGGTAAATGGCGATCAAGATCCACCACCGGCAAATCCGGAAAATTTAATGCGGCAATATAATCTGGTGGCCTTGGATCCGGAAAACGAGGAAACGGAAATCTTGGCGGTTTTGGACACTAATTTTTTCAATGATGATTTTGGGAGTTTCCATCAATCGGAGGATGACTATTGGGTTTATTTTCATTCTGCTAGTGGGGAGATCTATGGTTTTGATTTGATTGATCAAGAGCTGGAACGCTTGCTTATTCCCGATGTGATTCCGACTGCTAATTTTTTGGATGAGTCTACTGTGAGTAATTTTAAGGTATTTGGTGGGCGGCTTTTTTATCTTTTGGGCAGTTGTTCTGATGAGTATGCGGAAGCTAGTTGTTTGTTGGGAGAATATCGTTTGGCCGATGGGAGTCATCGGGTAGTTGCGGCGAATTTGTTGGATGATTTGGAAACGATGGATATGAGTGTGGTGAGGATTGGGCGTTTATTGCCGCGGGAAAACAAAATCGAAATTTTGCAGGGGGCTGGAGATGCGGGGGTGGCCGCGCTCAATGTGAGTGAAGTAAATTTGGATAGTGGAGAGGTGGAGTTAGTGGATCAAGTGGTGGCAAATATTTGTAGTGGTGATCAGTGTACGCAAGAGATGATCGAGGAGAACTTGAGATATTTTGAATTGTGGGAAAAACATGTGCAGTATGCTCACTCTTGTACTGGAGTGGAGGCTCAGAGACCGACTCAGTATGAAGAAGGTGTGGAGCCATTATGGGTGGAGACTGACGATGGGGTTTTGAGTTTTGATGAAAGTTATTATGTGGGATGTAGTTTCTAGGATGAGATTAAAGGTTTAGAGGGAAGAGAAGAAAAATTTTTTGCAAAAGTAGGAGGCTCTGTGTTATCTTGGGCGGGAAATATTAACCATAAATATTCATATGGAAAAGCAAAGAGTAAACAATAAGTTTCTATTGGTGGCGATGATGTCGCTATTGATGTTCAGTGCGACTGCCTGTAACCTTTTTGGTGGTGGTGACGACGCTGAAGAACCGGCAACTACTTCCGAAGAATCAATGATGGAGGAGGACGAATCCATGGATGATGACTCGATGATGGAAGAAGATGAAGAAGAAGACGACGACGCGATGATGGAGGAGGATGATGCGATGGAAGAGGAAGAAGAAACTGCTGATATCAACGCAGCGGGATATAATTTGCCAGAAGGTTTCCCTGCTGATATGCCTATCCTCGATGGTGCTGAAGTAACCGGTAGCAACTCTAGCGGTAGCAATTACAGTGCTAATCTTCTTTTTGAATCTCCGGAAGGTAATGTCTACGAAGATTACAAAACTGAGCTCGAGGGGCTGAACTGGGCAGTGGTTGAAGAACAAGACAGCCGTGAATCCAGCAATCAAAGATTCCTTACAATGGAAAAAACTGATGACAGACGGGCAATTCTTTCATTTCTCTATATGGATGGAGGTAATGTCAGTGTACGTATTTCTGTACAGCCTGTAGTGCAGTAAACTGGTCTAAACTTAGGGAAAGCGCCGCTATAATTGGTGGCGCTTTTTTTCTATAAAATTTTTCTTGCAAAAAAAGCTTTTCATTTTCTCACTTTTCATTATAATGCTCGCGAAAAAATTATGATTTAAGATAATGTTATGGCTTTGGAAGATGGACCAATTTTAGAGGATGGTGATTTAGAAAATGGTGATGTTGGTGAAGGGGGAGAGCAGTTAGGAAATGGGGCTTTGGTGGTGTCTGGTTTTTCTGTTGATCATCAGGAAGCGATTGAGACAATTAATGCATTGGTTAAATCTGGTCAATTGCCACAAGAAGTGGGGCAGTATTTGATGACTATTTCTCAAAATCAAAACCAGTTGCTACAAGCTTTACAGGCGATGGCCAATGCACTGCAAGAAAATCAGGCTTATGTCAATCAGACAGGTCAAGTTTTGGATCAAATGACTGGTGGGGGTGAAGAGGTGCCTGCTGGTGGATTGCCGGAGATGGCTCGTAAACTCGATCAACATGAGCAAGTTGCTGGTGTTTTAGGAAAAGAAATCAATGAGACTCAAGGTGCAGTATTGGAAAATAGGAAGACGGTAAGAATGGTAGCTTTGACGGCGGTGGGTATTGTAATTTCGGCGGCGGTAACTGTGGCTGTTTCAAGTCGTGGTGATAGTGATGTCAATTCTGCAAACGCGGCCCAAGAAGCTCAAGAAGGGCCGGTGGAGTTAGGCAAGGATTTCCAAGTTTTGTTGGAAGTGGCGATGAAGAATGGTAAGCCTCAACCGAGTATTAGCTTTCCGAAATATGATCATTTGCAGTTTGCGCCGTTGAGTAATTTGTCTGAGGAGATGGTTCAGGAGGTGGATTCCGTGGAAAATTACTGGTTCTTTAGAAGTAAAGTGAATGGCATGGTGATTGCGGTGAGAAGGCCGGGTGATATGAAGAGCGATCTAGCAAAAATTGCCAAGAAAGGGGAGCCGGCTAAATTGTCATTTGTTTTTATTGAGAGTAAGTAATTATTGAGGTTATGTCTATTGATAGGCCATTTGGGGGGTTGGAAATTATCGATAAACAGATGTTTAGATTGCCTGTTTATGTTGAGGGGCGGTTTGAGCCGGTTATTTTAAATAGTAGTGAGCTTGATAGTTTGGAGTCAGCTTTGGCAGTGGCTGTTGCGAATTTTGATGGAGGTATGCATGTCTGTTTTGTCCATATCCCTGGCATGGGTGATGTCAGTTTGGATCGGGCAGGGGTAGCTTTTTTGAGTCGGATTGTGTTTAAGGCGGGGATGTCTGATGTAAATGATTATCATTATCAACCAGAGAAAAATGATGGGGATGGGGCATTTGTATTGCCAAATAAAGCAGAGCTGGCTTTTAGTCATGAAGAGGTGATGTGTTTTCAAAATGAAATGATTACGATCAATGCTGATGAATTGGCGGCGATGTCTGAGCGTCTGCGTGATTTGATGGAGATTGTGCAGTTTTTTGAGAAGGCCGGTTTTGATTCAAAAAAGGGCCAGCAAAAATTTTTGGCGGTTTTGGAGGGACGACGTGAGGCTTTGGGGGCTGAAGGTGAGCTTGATCAGGAGGCAATGGCAATATTGGATCAATTGCTTTCGATGTTGAAGGAAAAGAATTTAGACCGGGAGGATATCTTGGCGCTTTTTGCTAACATGGAGGCTTTTAAAGGGCAGTCGGGCGATATGGATCAGGCGATGAGAAAGGTGTTTGAAGTTTTGGATGCAGTGAAAGCTTTGGCGGAAAAAATGGAGAGTGAAGTAGGGGAAGTGAAAGCGATTGCTGCTGATGTTGAAGGGCGAGTGGGGGAGGTGGAAAATATGGGGTTTGAAATGAGAAAATATGTCGATGATGCACAAGGTCTATTGGCTCGGATTCCGAAGGAGGTCGCACCAGTTTTTGCTAAGGCTCTTCAAGAAGCGATGGAGGGGGGGAGGCGAGAAATTATGGCTTTAGTTGATGATCAGAATAGGACGATTGATGAGATGAGATCTGCTATCGATAGTCAAGGTGAGATGTTTAGAGACTATGTTACAAGTGTGGAGGCTAGTCGAGAGGCAACTCGCAGACGGTTAGCGATGTTTGTAGGGGCTGCCGGTTTGATTGGGGTGACTGTTTTGTCCACTATGGCTTTGACTGGTGGCGATGATAATAATATTAAAAAAGGAAGTGTGACTACCACCGCCAATGAAATCGATCCGCGGATGACTTTGCCGGAGGAGATTGAGGTGCATTTGCGGCGTGATGAAAATAAACTTTCTGTTTATGATTCCAAGGGTGAGTATACTGCTCATTTTGAGTCCCGTGATGGAATTCCTCATATCTATGTGGAAATTGAGGGTGAGAAGTTTTATTACAAACTGTCGCGAGAGCAGATGGGGCAATGGAGGAAAAAATTGTTGAAGGATCCGCATGGTAGTGGTGACTTTGTTTTTAGGAAAGATTTTTAAATTAATATTATGAGTGAGGTGAGAGATGGACATTTAGATGATGATAGTGTTGATGCGCCGATGGTGGAGGTGGTTCATCCTGGTGAGAGTTCCGGCAAGTTTGTGATGCGTACGGAAGTAAGAGAGGCTTTGCCTCCGGGATTTGAAAACAGTCAAAATATGAAGATTATTTCGGCCATTGTGATGGCCGGTGTGATTAGTGCTGGTGTTGCTCTGACTGTTTCTAAGATCAATGATGATAAAGACGATGTGGTTTTAGCCGCTAATGCAGAGCCTGTTCCGCGTATGCCCGAAAAACCGAAGGCGACGGTGACGGTCGCTACCTTTCCCGGGGAGATTGATTTTGGGGATGATGATCCGAGTGAGGTGCAGGAGGGAGTGACGCAGGCGATTTTTGAAGAGGTGGATATGGCTGGTGATGATCCCAAGGAGTTGTCTGTGGTGGAGCGTTGTGATGAGGACGATAATTGTGTGCCTAAGGTGGAGATACCTGCTGATTTGGAGGCTGTGGATTGCGGCAAATTAGGGAAGGAATGGATGGATCTTGGTCCGAAGGATCAATGTTTGGTTTCTGATGAGGATGGAGATTTGTTTCGTTATACTCCGGCCACTAGCAAAACAGAGGAGGGCTATACTCCAATTGCTTTGCATAAGTTTCAATAAAACTGGGAAGACTAGAGGGCTTTAATACTAGCTGTAGCGGCTTTTTTTCAGGCGTTGTTCTCTGATGGCGGCCAAGACTTGAGAGAGGTCTTTTGGTGCTTGGGGAGTTGTCTTTGGTTTGCTGTATTTGGCTTTGATTGCTGCGAGTGGGTCTTTGGTGGGGGCCGCTTTTGGTTGGATCTGTGGCGCTTTGAGTTGAGCTAGGAGTGACTGGATGTTGCTGCTGGTTTGTGATTGGATTTGATTGCTGTCCGGTGCTGATTGTGGAGCATCGACAGTGAGTGTTTCTGGAGTTTGTTCTTGGTCGCTGTTTTCGGCAGTGAGTGTGAAGTCAAAAATTTGTTTAGCTTCAGGAGCTGAGGCTGTTTTGACTGCTGGAGTGGCTTGTTCAGCGGCTGCTCTTTGTTCTTGGCCGGCTTGGTAGTAGTTGTCCCAGTCTTGGTTGACGGCGTTTTGGTCTTGGGAGAGGGCGATTACTTCCTCGACTGTGGGGAGGATTATTTTTTGGCCACGTCGGAGGTTGCGGGTGTTTTCTCTGGTCATCACGCCTTCAGCGGAGTTTTTGATGGCGATGGCGCGGGTGATTTGGAGGATTTCGTCTTTTTTGACAGCGGATCCGGCTTCCATGCGGGCGATACGGAGGAGAGATTGGCCGCGTTCGACGGTGATTTCTTTGCCGCCTTGGTAATTGCCGTAGAGAGCGAGAGTTTCGGCGGTGATTTCCGGAGTGGGGGCGGTTTGAGCGACTGCATTTTTGTCGGTTGCTAATTTTGGTTCAGGCTTTTCGTCAATGACAGTGACGTCAGCATAACGAACTGCTGGTTCTTCGGCGTTTTCTTCCGTGCTAGGGATTACTTCAACGTCGGCGTAGTAGTATGGCTCGACAACTTCGACGTCACGGTAGTAGACATCTTTGCTGTTGTTGGCAACTTGTGCCTGATTTTCGACGACTTCTACGGGAGCATAGCGAAATGCCGGTTTGACTTCGACATCGGCGTAGTAGAACTCTTTTTCTTTAGTGTTTTGTAGGGATTGAGCTCCCGGATTTTGTGATTGTACTTTTAGAGTAGGCATTTCTACTACTTTTGGTTCAGCTTTTTCTTGTTCTGCCTTAAAATCAACCGTTGAAGCGGTGACGATCGGTTGCGGATTGATTTGTTCTTCTTTTAAATCGCAGGAATTGAATGCGCCGAGGAGAGCGAGACCGCCGGTGGCTGCTTTGAGAGTTTTTGGAATAGCGTGAGAAATTTTGCGGCGGAGATTGTTGGTGACACTTTTGATTGTGCCGAAAATGCCTTTTGATTCATTGGCTTCGGTTGCTGCGTTAGGGGTAGTAATGAGATTTTGTGTTTCGTTTTTTTGTGGTTCAGATGAGGGCCCCCGCCGGAAAAACTTGCCAAACATAAGCGTGTGTGAAAAAATAAGGAATTTAAGCCTCTTGACTATATCTATAAAATGAATTGTAGTCAAAACTTTTTTTGTTATGATGTGGATAAATATTTAATGGAAAAATATGGAGCACGATATGGAAAAAAAGAGTTATTGGCCGTTGATTTTAGTGGTCTTGTATTTGTTGGGTGGGGTGACTATTCAGCAGCTTAATTTTGGCGGCTTTCAGTGGATGGAGGCGATGATTACTTTTATGGGATTGTTTTTTGTTAGTTTTTCTTTCTTTAAATTTCTTGATTTGAAGGGATTTGCTTCTTCTTATCGTGAGTATGATCTG
>CAYMGN010000069.1:0-5698 GCA_964389995.1 uncultured Candidatus Peribacteria bacterium
TGATGATGGTTTAAAAAGATATGGCGGCGGCGATTTTGTGGTTGGAGCCCCAGATTTTTGGTATCCTGATCCTAGAGCTAGCGGTGATCTACTTATGGGCTTTGCTGGCTCGGACCCTGACACCTATGAGAGCATTCGGCCGCAACATGGTGGCTGGAGTTATGGTAGCTCATCAAACTATGGTGCTACAGCGAGCCCAGATGGCATGAGCCAAAGAAATGCAAATATACGAACTGGTGCTGCCTTTGTTTACTTTGGCCGAGGTTCAAATTCAAATCCAGGTAGTGCCGAAAATCCGAATCGCAGAGCCTTTTGGAGCTGTGGACGAAGAAGTATGACCAACAATTTGACTCACTATTCTTGTTTGGCTGATGAAGATAAATTTAAAGTAATCTTTCCAAGAGACGGAGACAGTCTCGGTTTTGGCAGTGCTGTAGCACTTGTAGGTGAGCCTTCTCGCTACGACGATAACAATGTAGCCGTCGTCAACCCAAGAGACCCCAACCAAGATGGTTATGCTGAGATTATTGTCACTGCTTCCAGTGGTAATGGCGCTGGTGATAGTAGTGGTGTAATTTGGCAGTTTTTTGGCAATGCAAACTACATTTTTGAAAGCGACTCTACTTTTGGATTTGGTGGTATTGCCCCAACAGTGAACGACCCGAATTGTAGTGCTTTTAATGATACCTTACTAGGCACTCGCACCGCTTGTGCTCCCTCTCTATTAAAACCCAACTCAGTTTTTGCAAATTCGAATTTAGGACAAGGTCAATCTTCTATCGCCATTGGCGATATCAGTAATGATGGAATATTTGATCTTATTGTAGGTGCTCTCAATGATCATACTCAGGGCATAAACTCGGGAGCTGTTTTTGCCTTTACCAGCATTGCCGGTAAAGGTTTATCTGCAAACTTTAAAAAGATCGTAAACCAAAATGGCGATAGCAATGACAACTTTGGCCAAGCTGTTGCCGTTGGTAACTTTGACGGTGATATTGATGGAGTCACCACACTGCCTTTGATGGATATTGCTGTTGGAGCACCTTCTGATGAAGTTGAAAGACCAGGTGCTGGAGCAGCCTATGTATACTTGAGCAATAATTTTCCGATTCCAGCGATAAAAAGCATTCCCGAGATTAGTCTTACTGATAAAATAGCATCCGTTCAAAATGCAGGCTACAACTCTTCAATATTGGTGGGTGATATCAATGGAGATGGTTTCGGTGATGCCGTATCAAAAATTAGAAGTCTTGACTCAGCAGGAAATATAAAGGTAGATGCAGTGGTTTACTTTGGCTCTAGCATTGGTTTGATAACTACCACTTTTTGTGAAGAAAACTACGATCGAATTTTTCTCTCAAGCGGATATGAATCGGAGTGTTTTCCTGCAGTCACTCATCCCGTTAATATTACAGTGAATGATATTCAATTGCCGCAGTTGATTCGCAAACCAAACTCAGAGAACAACCTATGGGCCGATCAAGCTTTTGATGCGGGTGATGTCAATGCAGATGGCTTTGATGATGTTCTTTTTAGTTATCAAAACGGAAGAGTCCTACTCTATTTTGGCACTCGAGCTGGTCTACAGGCGATTGTGAATCCTTCTTGGAAGCCAGCCAACAATGACCCTCAAATCGTAACAGCAGATTTTTTACCTTCACTCATAGTTAATATTGGTTTAAATGAAAACCCATTTGGATTACCCTACGAAAGCATTTTTCGCCCGATTGCCCATGGCGATTTTAACAATGATGGCTTTTCTGATATTGTTATGGGAAATCCTAATAGAAGATCACCACCAATCAATATGGATGTGGCCAATCCATTATTGCCCACTGCTGATTATATTGCCGGAAACCCAACAGCATCTAGCGTAGTTGCCGGCGGTGGCCTATACTGTGATCCTGATCCAGGAGATGTGAGTTGTGCAAATAACAATGGGGTAGAAAATTGGGGCCAAGTTATCGTGATTTATGGATCGAGCTTAGGTTTACAAACCCCGAGTGTTACGGGTACGCATCCGATTGGTACAGATTTTGAGGATGCTGCAGGAATTGTTCATGACATTTATGGCTCAGAAACCGGTACCAAGGCCTGTTTAGGAAATCCACAAACCTGTAAAGCGCTAAGAATTGACAATCCAATTTTTCTTAACATCAATTACGGACGATACGGTCACAGTTTTGGTGCCGATGTCACAGTGATGGATATGAATGGCGATGGAGTGGATGATTTATTTGTTTCGGCCCCAGGCTATGAAGATTTGATCTGCTATGATACCGGAGGCACTTCAAGAAACTATGGAAGGGTTTATATCTTTCGCGGCAGCGCCGATGGCTTAGTCGCTGCTGATAAAACCGAATACTACCCGCCTTATTTTGCCACACAAAACTGTCCGCTACTTGATGTTGCTGGAGCAAACGGTGACCCCAGCCTTGGGACCGCTACCACCGGGGGAGGACCGATTCGCGCCCTGCAACCCATTATTTTTAACAACACCTTGGGAGATAACAATGACAACCGCCGCTTTGGTAGCAATATCGAAGCTGCTGGTGATCTCAACGGAGATGGCTATGAAGATTTGGTGGTGGGCGCAGCCGAGAGTACCGAATATGCCAATAATATAGGTGCCTTTTATGTTTACTACGGACCCATTTGCGGTGCTGACAATGATGCACTCTTTGGTAACTTTTTTCAGTCTGAGGCCAACTTAAATCAACAATTTCTCTTTAATAGTCCGGGAGCTCCTGGTATTGTTACCGGCACCGACTGTTTTGGTACTGGTGGTTTAAAGCCAGCACCGCAAAAATTTTATGTGCTCGATTCTAATGTGAATGATCGCTATGATTTTGCTATAGTGGCTGGAAGAAAAGGTGAAGCTGATGTCAATGCCGATGGCTTTGATGATCTATTGGTCGGCACTCAAAATGCAGATGACAACAATCGGGCTCTAACAAATATAGGTAGAGGTATTATCTACTTTGGTAGCCCCAGTGGGCTCGCCGCAGATCGCATTCCAAATACCAGTATTATTAGTGATGCCAATGGTAAGTTCAACCCTTACTATTTTTATCCTAATTTTCCAGGAGACAATTTAGAATTCTTCAATAACTATATAAGTTCTGGAGATGTAAACGGTGACAATGCGGTAGATTATTTGATTCCATCAACTACTTATGATGGTGATGGCGATCAACAGGGCATCGACCTTGGGGGATTCTTTTTGTTCAATTAAGGAACAATAGAAAGTATGAAACAGTTCAGTATCTTTCTTCTTTTTAGTTTGCTTCTTGTATCTTGTGAAGAGAGCTCTGAGATTGTCATTCCACCTGGCGGTCTACTTCAGTACTCTACGAAGAACTTTGTCACCCAAAGTGATGATCTATATGTTGTTTTGGTTCGTGAGGTAAAGTCAGATGATGAATACGAAACCATTTTAGATGTCACCCCAAATGCCGCCACTATTTTAGACCCCGAGGCGATTCATTCACAAATTGTACCGAGAGGTATGAACCTTGAGGGTTTATTGATCTATCAAGTTCAAATGGAGTATTTTAATACCAAGTTCATTGGCTTTATTTTTGATGAAGAAATGGTCGCACCCAGTATTGCCAGTACCCTAGTCTTTGATTTACTGACCAGCTACGAAGAAAAAGATATCTCCACTTATTCGCAGGCTGATATTCAAAAGCTAATTGCCTTTGTCGAAGAATTTCAACAAGAACGAATGGAACTCTTTTCATTGAATGAAGATATCAATATTGATCTTCTCTACAAATTTTTACGAAATGGCCTCTCTGCATCTAAAGAGTTTTTAGATCTTGCTGGAACAACCGGAACCACATTTTTTTATGATGATGATGTGGTTTTCACTTCGGCTCCCTATCCCTTTAATATACTCAACAATCCCCCCCAGCTTGATCCACTCAATTCGACCCCGCCAGGAGACGTAAGCGCCAAAGAAAATATTATGACCGAGGTCAAAGCAGAGTCTTTTGATGTCGACGGAGACTTGCTGTTTTATTTATGGCGCCGTGACGGCGAAGTCATTTTACGTGATATCCCGGTTTACAACTGGTTGCCCGGTTTTGATGAAGGCCGAGATGAGCCCTATCAGGTCGAAGCTTTGGTTACCGATGGTGGAGCCATTATCGAGCTTGCTTGGGACATTATCGTTCAAGACTTAAACCGAAAGCCAAAAATGCTTGGTAACTGCGCTGTGAATTTGGTTGAGAATCAAGCCTGGTTCTGTGAACTATTAGGTGAAGATCCTGACTTTGACCCTTTAGAATGGGACTTACCAGACAGTAGTTTAAATGCCACTATGACTATCAATGGACAGCCCATTCCCTTTACTGTTACAGGTGATCAGGTCCGTCTTGATTGGACTCCCAACAATGCAGATGCCAAAACCGGAACTGCTTTTATCAACTTAAGACTCGATGACAAAAAATTAGGGGTTGTGTTTCGCGGTATTAGTTTGCAAGTCGAAGATATCAACTCTCCGCCTTATTTAGTAAACAATTCAGACCCATTTGATATCAATGCCGCAATCATACCCACCAATCCTAGCCATCCGGTACCGCGCGAATGGGATGAGTGTTTAAATGACGACCCTGATGGCGGCGGAGTTTATAGCTTTCGTATTGAGGTGCGCGATCCTGACAATGACAATGGAGCTTTTCCTCCCGATATTATCAATGCATCTGTTTCGGGGAGCGTAGGACCAAGTTTGACATCAACGGGAACCAGTACGAGTCCGACCTCAACAATATTTAACTATGAATGGCGACCAACCAATACAGTTCAAAGCGGCACCCTAGTTGTTACCGTTAGCGATGACCATGGGGGCATTGCACCACCTATACCCTTATTTTTACAAGCCCAAGACAGAAACCAGCTCGCCTGTTTAGAAGATCAAAATACTGACATCAATGACACTCGCAGCCTATCACAAGGCGGAGTGAATACGGAATACCTGGTCACTGCTACCGATGGAGATGGCGATGATGCAATCTTGGAGTATTATAATTTTCCTTGGGAACTCTATGCCTACGCTCAAGAATGCAATACCTTTCCCTACAAGGCTCTACCCATTCGGCAAAGCTTAGGAGATAGCGAACCTAGTTTTAAATTTCGAAGCCCAATCAATGAAAGCTGCATGCAAATTGGAACAGAGAGCATATACTCCGGGGTCGTGTTGTTTGAACGACCTACAGGTTATACAGGAGACATTCTTATACCCGCTGGCTTTCGCGTCACAACTGACTTTGGCACCAGTGGAGTCAAACTCAACTTTGATATCGCTGAAGATGTTATGATGTATCGGGATGATTTAATGGTAGCAGCGCCTATTGAAGCAATACAAAGAGTTGCCAGTGCTGGCACTCTCACTATTATGGAAAGCCCACTGAGTGACCCTACTGTTACGGTGAGTAATGCACATTTGAATGAAAATGCATTGTTAACAACCTTGACTTTTTCTCGGCCAGGTACAATAGGTGATGTTTTGATTCCGGGAGGCTTGATTGTTCGAAATGCACATGGGCCAAGCACTGCCACTCTACGAGTACAAGTTCCGACCGATTTTATTTTAGCCGATGGTCAAAACTCAATAGATGTTCCTGCGGTTCGTGTTATCGAAGAGATACCAGTGGGTGAAGTCAATATTATGCCTACACCACTTGCAGATGCAAGC
>CAYMGN010000069.1:5708-7404 GCA_964389995.1 uncultured Candidatus Peribacteria bacterium
CTGTTCGCAACCCTGCTATTGCCTACAGCATGCCCAGAACAGACAAAATCATTCGCTACAAAGCCAATGGATCAACTCTCGGATTTGATCGTTTTGAGTTTAATGCAAGAGCTTCTGAAGGTGCTATTGCCTCTGCCAACGATGTCACCCTATTATCTGCGCCATTGACTGACCCAACGATCACAGTGACCAACCCTGCTCTTTTAGACCGTGTTGGAGATGTGGTTTTTTCTCGCCCCTCAGCTGGAGCAAGTTTCAGTATTCCTGCCGGCTATCAAGTTTCAAGCCCGAGTGGTATAAGGTACAATACTATTAATACAATCAATTTTGCTGCTGGTGATACAAGCCATACCGTGAGCGTAGCACGAGTACCTGACCCATCTCCCAATATTGCAAATTACAGTATTGGCTTTCAAGACCAAAACTTTACACCGAGCTTTGAGTCTAATCTTAGCGCTTCGGTGCTTGAGGGACAAAAAATCATCGATAAATTGATTGAGGTCACTGACAATTCTAGTCAGCCTTATTTACCCCTTGACCCAGACGATCGCTATACCTTTGATCCTCCGAGTTTTTCGGGTGCAACACCAGATGGCAGCTACATGCTTTGCCGCAATCCAGGCACTGACCCGAACAATATTGCTGTTCCTGCCTGCATTCCTTGCAGCGATGCTACAGGTCTTGATCATCATCAATCACGCTTCTGCTACCTGCGCTTTGATCCAGCTCCTACCGATGTTGCTTTTACCTATTCTTTTCGTATCAGAGTAGATGACAATGGACATACTTCAGGTGGTGCAAACAAGCGAACAGCCAGCTTGAGCGTTACCGTAAATGAAGTCAATGATGCACCTGTATTTACAGATGATTCCTACACTCCACTTGTCTCTCCCTTGGGTACTGATATTAACAATCCGGTGACTTTGGGAACCTACTTTGAAAACAGCGAAGGCTTTTTTGATGTCTATGCTTTTGATCCCGATAAAAGTACTAACTTTAAGCAAGTAGATTTCTCACTCGGTGCCAATGTCTACGATATTGCAACAAGCTCTTGGATTCCGAAGCCTGCTGGCATGGGAATCTTTACCGATCTATTCAATCCCCTACCCTCAGGCTTTGGTGCCGAATCAAGAGCCAAGCTTCGCTGGAGCCCTACCGATGCCGAAGCCAAACGCTATTCAACAACTGAGGGTTTTATCGTTGAGGTCAATGTATTTGATGCTTTAACTATTTCTGATCAAAGACAAACTTCTACTGCCTACTTTTTGGTAAATGTTGTAAATAGCAACAACTCTCCAAGTATTGCTGAATTTGGTACCAATAATGCCTTTACCATTCAAGCAAACACTTATTTTTCTACCACAATTACAGTTAGAGACCCCGATTCAAATACCCCTTTTGGCGGCAGCTTTGTTACCGATTTAGATATGTGTAAAGATGCGAACAATGATCCCATAGTGCATCCGGTTTTAGACCAGCCCCCTTTTCCGCAAGCTCCCTATCTTTGTCATGCAACTTCAGCTTACTTTCCGGTTGAAATGATGACTTACGAAACACTTTATGACAAAAACCGATTGGTTGGCTCTCCCGAATGTCGACTGGGCGGCAGTGAAGAAGATCTCAATGAAGAGCTAGCCCTTCCAAGAATCTCTCGTCAAAGTGGACCGAGCTATAACGGAGAATTTATTGAATACAC
>CAYMGN010000070.1:0-7320 GCA_964389995.1 uncultured Candidatus Peribacteria bacterium
GGGCGGGGTGGAGTTGTCGAAATTTTTTGGCGTCGAGGGTGACTGGCAATTGTTCAAGATTATTGCTGAGGAGGAGGGATTGGAGTTTTTTTTCTGTTTCTTTATTAAGGAAGTGCGCAATTTTTTTTAGTTCGAGGGCGTTTTGGTTGATGGTTTGGGTGAGATTGGGATTGAATTTTTTAAGCGCGGGGATGATATGGAGACGGAGGGCGTTGCGGGTGAATTGATCGGAAAAATTGCTAGCATCGATTTGGTAGGGGATGGTGTTTTTTTCTAAATAGCTGAGGATTTCTGCTTTGCTGATGGTGAGGAGTGGGCGAAAAAGGGGAGTGTCTTTTAATAGTGGGTGGGGGGCAAATTGTTCCATGCCGCTGAGGCCGTTAAGTCCGGCGCCGCGGATGAAATTGTGGAGGATGGTTTCGAGATTATCGTCGGCGTGATGGGCGGTGAGGACGCAATGGGCTTGATGTTTTTGTGCTAATTCCTGGAAGAATTGATAACGTGTTTGGCGGCCGGATTCTTCGAGGCCTTTTTTTTCTTCTTTGCTTTTTTGGGCGATTTCTACCTTTTTAAAGGAGCCCTGAAAGTAGTCGGATGGTAGCTGAGTTAATTGTGCTTGGAGAAATTCTGATTCTTGGTCTGCTTCTTTTCTTAATTGATGGTTGAGGTGGGCGACGATTACTTTTAGATTTAGTTGCGGAGCGATCTCTGCGAGCATATTTAAGATAAAGATCGAGTCTGGGCCACCGGAGATGCCGGCGATGACAGTGCTATCGGGCTCGAGCTTGCTTTGGAGAGTTTTGGAGATTTTGGCGGCTAATTTTTTAAGCTCCTGAGGGTTCATAGGGGATGGTGCTTAGGTGGATGACTAGTTCCTGGTCGTCGTCGGGGGCGGCTTTATTGGCGATTACTTTTTGGCATTTGAGGCATTGGTGGTAGATGAGCATGCCTCGTTTTTTGTCGCTTTTGGCGGAAAGCGGTTTCATCAGGCTGAGGCAATCACTTTGGCGGTCTCCGGGAGTTTCGAAATCGACGTGTTTGGAAAAAAGACAGTTTTTGCAGTGGTTACGACAGCTTGTCGGGTGCCGAGGGTTCAGATGACCACAATTTTCGCATGAGAATGAGCAGTTGATTTTTTTCATTTTGGTCATAAGTCTCTTTAGAGGTTATATGTTGACACTGGAGGCAAAAACTGTCAATTGAAGTTTGTTTAAAGAGGAGTATTCTGAGGGTAAGAGATCTTAAATATGTAAAGTGTATGGGGGTTGGACCGAGAGAAGGAAATTTTGCTTTTATGACCGATTTCTATGGTAATTTTGGCAATATTACTGAAGGGCTTGAAGAGGTAAGAAAAAGGGGAGATGTCAGTCATTTGGTTTTTGGTGGTGGCTTGGCGCCATATAAAAGAGGCGCGGTTTTGAATGACGGTCTTTGTGTGGGAGTTAGTGGATTGGATGGAAGGGCTAGTTTTGCTAGCTGTGAGCAACTTTTTCATGCGGGATATATACCGGTGGAGGTTGATTTAGAGAGCGATTTCTTTCTTTTTTTGGAAGATTTTAGGATGATGGTGCGAGAAAAGAGGTGTGCTCATATGCGAGGTAGTTTTAGTAAATTGAGAGAAGAAGATTTTAAGATGTTTCTTGATCTTTTAGGGCAATCATTGGATCGGTTTTTTTGTAGTGATGAGGGGAGGCAGTGGTTTGATCAGTATAGGAGGGGGGCGATTGCGAGAGAGAGGGATTTGAGGAGGGGGCCATTTGTACGGACTGCTCAGATGAAAGAGTTTTTGATGCAAAAGTTTAAGTATGAGTTTTTGTATGCTCATGGATGGATGGGTGATCAAGATTATATTAGAGAAGTGCTTTTTGATGGCAATGAGTATACAGATGATCAATTTTTGGATGTGGTTTGTGCCAGTCGGGATCGGTTTACGATGGATCATTTATGTCAGGCTTTGGAGGCTTGTGATTTGTGGCAGTTGTGGGATATTTCTCAATTAGAACTCAATCAATTGGATGTGAGGCGGCGATTTTTGGAGATTTTTTTGGATGAGATTGGTGAGTTTCGCAATGATTTTAGAGGGACGGTGTCAGTAATTATGGGGGAGAACGATCCGGATTTAATTCCTTATCTTGACGTTGCGGAGCGAGAGGGGGTGATTTTTCATGCTAGTAATCGAGTGGTGGATTTAGGGCAGGGGCTTAATTTGATCGGTTTTAGTGGTAGATTGGATACGGTTGCTGATAAAGCCGGTTTGACTCGTCTGCGATATAAGGTTGGACAATCTGTTCGTCATCTTTTGGCTAATATCCATTTGCCGCCTCGGGGGGTGCTCGCTCAAGGTGTAGATCCTCAGTTGAGGCAAAGTGTTGGCTTTGTGAAGGCTTTTTTGGAGGGGTTACCTTACGAAGGGGTTTCTCTGCATGGAAATGGTGGTAGTGTCGTCGCTAATCGTCATCAGGTTTGGGACAAAATTGGAAAGGTGACGGCCTATGCGCCCGGTAGTAGTGAATATGCATTAAGGATGATTTTTGGTAATGTAGCTGTGCCTTTTGAATATGACTTAATCGGACCCCATGGAAAAACAAGCGCAAAAAGTATTTGATTATTTTCCCGATCTGGATGAGCGACAGCGGGAGCGGATTTTGGCTTTGGGGGAGATATATCGGCGGTGGAATGAGCAGATTAATGTGGTTTCGCGTAAGGATATTGATAATCTTTATGTGAAACATGTTTTGCACTCTTTGGGGATTGCGCGGGTTTGTCAGTTTGTTCCCGGGACGAAGGTCTTGGATGTGGGTACCGGTGGCGGATTTCCGGGGATACCCTTGGCGATTGTCTTTCCGGAGGTGGAGTTTTGTTTGGTGGATTCGATTGGAAAGAAGATCAAGGTGGTGAAGGCAGTGGCGGAAGAATTGGGGTTGGAGAATGTGCGGGCGCGGCAAGCAAGAGCGGAGGATTTGCAAGAAAAATATGACTTTGTAGTTAGTCGGGCGGTAACGAGGATGGAAAAATTTTATGGTTGGGTGAGAGACAAGATCCGGCCTGGGGGAAGCAGTAGTCTAAAAAATGGCATCCTCTACCTTAAAGGTGGTGATTTGCAGGAGGAAATGAAGGAGTTGGGCAAGCCCTATGAAATATTTGAATTGGAGGATTATTTTCAGGAGGAGTTCTTTGAGAGCAAAAAGGTAGTTTACGTTTGTTTTTAGAGCCGTTTTTTGCTATAATAGAGAGAAATCAAAAATAAAAACAAAATTATGGGTAGAGGTAGTATTTTATTTAGTTTAGGCGTTTTGGTGGCCCTGGTCGTGTCGGGGTATACCGGAGTGATTTTTTATCAGAATATTCAGCTCAATGATGAGCTTGATGGTGTGCAGGCTCAGTTGACTGCGGCAGCTGGGAGATTGCAGGAATTTGAGGGGACGGGAGTGCAGGAGACTATTGCTTCTAAAGAAACTCTCGATCTCCTAAATCAAGAATCGATCTTGTGGTCGAATGTGATTTCTTCTGTGATCAATGCGGTCCCTGATCGCCAAGGTCGTCCGGTAGTGGATATCTTGTCTTACAGTGGTTCTGGTGGGGAGGCGATCGCTTTGAGTCTGAAGACTAATCCCGGTTCGGGAGATCCATATCTGGATGTGGCGCGTTTTATCGCCGCTTTTGATGATAGTAGTGATTTTGCGGAAGGTTTTGTGCCTTCGATTGCTACTTCTGTTGATAGTGAAGGGGATGAAGTCTTGTCGTTTAATTTTACAACTCGCTATGTGGATCTCGGTAGTGATGAAGTGGTTGAAGTCGAAGATCCGGAGCGCTTGCAAAATACTATTAATGAAATTTTGGAGGATTCTCTTGAAGATGAACCGGAAACTCCGGTGGAGGATAGTGTCGATCCGGTCGATGATCTTACCGAAGAGGAAGCAATATTACGTTAATCTTAAGCCTAAACATTACTATGGAAAATCAAAATGGAATGCAAAATAGCAAAAGGACAAAGACTTTAATTGGCGTTTTGTTACTGCTGATCGCGGTGGCGGCCTATACTTTTTATAGTCGTGGATTGTCTGAGGACAATGCTGCGCTGGCTGAAGAAATCGCCAATGCTGAGACTGAATTGCAAATGATCAATGACAATATCACGGCAATCGAAAATGCTCAGTCGGAGTTGGAGTTGACCACCGAGGTCCAAAGAACTCAAGTAGAAAGAAAAATCCCTAACGAATTAGCTCAGGATGAGGTGATCGAAGACTTAGTGGCTGTAGCCGAAGAAAACCGCATCCTCTTGAGATCTCTCAGTTTTGGTAAGGGTGCTAGTACTCAATCCGCAGTGGCTTCATTGAGAGTAAATGCCAGTTTTGAGGGTGACTATAGTGACTTGATCACTTTTTTGCGCGGGATAGAAACCAATGCGCGTTTCTTTCGGGTGAATTCTATCAGTGTGCAGCTCAACCGTACTGATATTACCGGTGTGAAGAGAGCGACTTTTTCGCTTTCGATGGAAGCATTTTATAAGCAGATACAATAGATGGAAAACAATATTCAAGAAAACACTCCAGAGGAGGTGACGATTAATTCGCCGATTTTGCAGGCGGTCAAAGGCCGCCGAGACATGGAAAGCGATGGCGTGATTTATGGAGTTTATGATAACAAAAACAAAGGTCTATTTCAGAGATTAAATGACTTCTTGATCGATCATTCTAAGGTGACGCTCAAGGATAAGTCTTATTTTTTTCATATGCTGGCAGTGATGGTGGATGCGGGGATCCCGGTAGTGTCAGCGGTGAAGTCTATCGCGGAAAGAACAGAAAATCGCCGCTTTCAGAGAGTATTGCGTACTATTGCTTACAATGCTGAGCATGGTCTCAATCTGTCGGACGCGATGACTAGGTATAGCGATGTCTTTGACGAATCAGAGATTGGGATTGTGCGTTCCGGTGAAGCAACCGGGCGTTTGCAGTCGATGCTTTTTAAACTTTCTGATCGTTTGGATAAGCGTAATGATCTTAATAGTAAGGTTTTTAGTGCTTCGATCTATCCGATTGCCGTTTTTTCGGTTTTGATTTTGGTGGCGATTGGGATGTTGGGCTGGGTTTTTCCTACTTTGCTTAATTTATTGCAGGAGGGCGGTCTCGGTGAAGAGAGCTTGCCGCTGGCGACGAGAGTGCTGATTGTGATCCAAAATATTGTGGTCGGTTATTGGTGGCTGATTTTGCTTTTGCTTTTTGGTGCTTACGGATTGTTTTTGCTTTATGTCAGTACGGAATACGGCTTGATTCGTTGGCATTATTTTTTGATGCGTTTGCCGGTTGTGGGCAAGATGATGCGTAAGCTTTATGTGCTGCGTACAGTGGATATTTTGGGCTTGTTGATTGAGTCCGGGGTGCCTGTTTTGAAGGCGCTAGAGATTACCGGAAATTCGATAAAAAACCGGGTCTATCGCGAAAAAATCCAGGAAGTAATCGAGAGAGTAAAGACCGGGGCGAAGATTTCTGACAGTTTGGCTGATGCGAGCTTCCTCTATCCGCCGGAAGTAGTGCAGATGATCAATGTTGGTGAAGGTACGGCCAGTTTGGGCTCAATTACTCAAAAAGTGGCGGTGCAATATGAAAAAGAATTAGACAATAGCTTGAAGCGTTTGACTTCATTATTTGAGCCGCTGATGATCTTGGTGGTGGCGATTTTTGTCGCTTTGTTGGCTCTGGCTATCATGTCGCCGATCTTTAATCTCGGATCGACTGTAGGTGCTTAACCCTCATCAAATGCGAGAAATGATTAAAAATGAGGAAGGATTTACTCTGATAGAGATGCTTTTGGTGATGATGATTATTGTGATTTTGGCGGGGATTGTTGTCGGTGGTTATACCAGTTATCGGCGGACGGCGCTTTTGGATTTGGCGGTGGATAGTGTCTACAGTCAGGTCAGTGAGTTGCGCAGTCGGGTGGCCGGTGGTTTGGTTGGTGGTGAGCGTTTGGCTGATTTACGTAGTGAGCTTGAGGGAGGGGATGAGTCTGATCAGGTGAGAGCGGAGCGTGATTGTCGTGGGATTTTTATTGAAAGAGAGGGGGAGGATTATCAGGTGCGGATTTTTAATCAGGATTTTGTCAATCAGCAGATTTGGAATGAATTTGAGCAGGAATGGGATTATCGTGGTTGTGGGCCTTTTAGTGCTCAGGATCCTAATTTGAGTTTTAGTGAATTGGTCTTGGATGAGGAGGTTTCTTTAGTGGCGGTTGATTATCAAGGTCAGCCGGTGACTGTGGACTTTGTTTTGCGCTTTGCGCCACCGGAAGGCAAGATCGAATATCGTTTGGATGGGGCTAATTTTGCAGAAGCTTTTGAGGACGAGCGTTTGGAGATGATTTGGCAATATGGTGAGGTGGAGGATGCTGATTTGCAGCGGATTTTGGACTACAGTCTCTTGAGCGGTACCGGCGAAAGAAAATTAATTGAATAAAATTGATGAGAAATTTTTGGCGAGAAATAAAGCGGCAAGATGGATTTACCCTCACGGAAGTGTTGGTGGGGATGAGTGTCTTGACGGTGGCGATTGTGACCGGGACTAGTTTGCTGGTGGGATTGATTCGTTCTAATGAAAACAGCATTAAGAGTATCCAGGCTTATTATCTGGCTCAGGAGGGGATTGAAGCGGTGCGTAATATTCGTGATAGTAATTGGTTGCATAATCGTGATTGGCTTAGTGCCGAGGCCGGAGATTTGTGGGGGAGTAGTTTTGAGCCGGGCAATACTTATGCCGTGCATTTGCAAGATATGGCCTGGCGGGTTTTTCCGCGGGAAACGCGGCCGGGTGAGTCTAAGTTAGCGGTTTTTACCGAGAGTGTTCCCTGGCAGGTGCAGCCGGTGGGGGTCAATGGTAGTGAGGGATTGATTGGGCGTTTTGAGGTCGGGGATGAGATTTATTTGAGTTCTAAGTTTGGGGTGGACTTGGAGAGTACGGGCTTTAGACGGGAGGTGGAGATCTTGCCTTATCCGGATTGTGGGGCTGATGATTGTGAGGATTTTGTTTTGGTGCGCAGTAATGTTTATTGGAATGAAGGGGCGCAGGAGCGTGATTTGGCGATAGAATCAGTGCTCAGTGATTGGAAAGGTGGTGTTTTATAAAAAAATAATTGATCAAATGAAGAGAAATATTCTCAAAAATCAGTCTGGATTTACCCTCCTGGAGGTGCTGGTTTCGATGGCGATTTTTGCGATTTTTATGAGTGTGGCGATTAGTTCTTATACTTCGATTATTCGTGCTCAGCGTGAGGCCAATCAATATCGGGATCTCTATGCGGAGGCGCGGACGGTTTTTGATACTTTGG
>CAYMGN010000071.1:0-7291 GCA_964389995.1 uncultured Candidatus Peribacteria bacterium
AGAGGGCAAGGGGAGTGGAATGGATTTGACCTAAGCGGACTAAAAGTGTTATAATTAAACATTGTATAAAATAAAAACAAAAACATGGCTAAGAAAAAGCAAAATACTTCTTTAATTGTGGGAGGACTGCTCTTATTGGTGCTTCTACTGGGAGGGGCTTACTATCTTTTTTCCGGTAGTGACTCTTCTAATTTTCAAGGGATGGCGCGGAGAGATGCCGCCCGTGAAGCCGAACCTAGCAATCGTTGTGATCAAGTGATCGAATGGTTGGCTAGAGGTGCGTTAACTGATCAAGTGGGTTACCCCTTTCCAGAATGGGTTAGTGACTGTTCGAGTCAAACACCTACTCAATGGGCTTGTGCAGAAACCGTAGGGCGACACCTATCCGGCGCCGTGCCACAAAATCCTGCTTATCGAAGCGACGATTTTGCACAAACTTGTGCGAGAGATTATCCAGAAATTTGGGCGCTTTTGCCTGAAGTGAATCCATTATGTGCACGGTATTTAAACTACGCTACGCAAGGTAGTCTAACTCGTTTCGCAGGCTCACCACTGCCAACAGAAGTCGGTCAATGTGCCAATAACTATGGAATAAAATGGACTTGTGCCTCGCTTGTAGGTGGCTACAATGCAAATCCGGTTGGCCTCAATCCTGCTTACCGTACAGACCAAACGGCTCTATATTGTGCCGAGACTTATCCAGAAATTTGGGCAAAAATTGCAGCGCCTTCAGACGAGTGTGAGGGATATATTGAGTTAATGGCAGAGGGAACTTTGACGAGAACGGTCGGGTCACCACTTCCAAGCGAAGTAAGTGCTTGCTCTACAACCTTTGGTGCTAGATGGACCTGTGCCACAATCGTAGGTAATTACCTCAATGGTCAAGGTCAACATCCCGCTTATCGTACTGATGATTGGGCGACCAGCTGTAAAGCTAACTATCCGGAATTCTGGACCTTATTGCCTCCGGTAGATACTAGCTGTGAAACCTTGACTGAACAAATGGCAAATGGAACCTTAACTGAATATGTAGAAGGGCCTCCATTACCTGGTCTTGTGTCTCAATGTGCTAACACTGATGCTGAAAGATGGACTTGTGCTGCCATTGTCGGTAACTATCTATCCGGAGGTACAGACAGAAATCCTGCTACTAGAACTGATCGTGTAGCGAGATCATGTGAAGTCAATCACCCAGACCTTTGGAGCTTGCTTCAATAAAACTCTAGGAAAAAATTAAAAAAAGGCGGGGTCCGATGATGGACCTCGTCTTTTTGTTAACTGTTCGCTAAGAGATTGAAACTTCTCAACTTCGCCCAATTGAAGATAGAGGATACCGAGTTTTTCCATTGCTTGAAAAAATAGTGGATTGTTATTGTCGATCAATGAAGTGACCGGCGGATTGTTAAAGCCCATTTCGCTGAATCTTTCTAAAATATTTACAGCTAGATTGAGATCACCGCGATCGGATGCAGCGTCTGACCACTGATCGAGGACCGTAGCGTTGTTAGGGGCGAGTTCGTAAGCCAGTAAGAAATAGTAGTCACTGGCGGTAAACTGTCGGTGCTGGGAAAAATTTTCTCCCATAAAAAGATAGTAGCGGTAATCACTGCCGGAGATTAGTCCAAAATTATTTAGATATTGTTTTGCATCACTTTCGTCGCCAAAGAGCTGCAATTTGGTTTGATGGTAAGAATAATTGTATCGCTGGAGCTGGATAACTCGCTCAAAATTTTGGGCGCTTTGTTGTGGTTCGGTGAAATAATTTTTTAACGATTGCGAGGCTAAAATGTCGGCTGTGAGCTTGATGCCGGAGTTAAAGACAGTAAAAAGCCCTAGTAGCAAAAGTAAAAAAATGAAAACTTTGGAAGAAATTTTGCGAAGCTTGAGTGTCCTTTTTTTGAAGGAAAATTGAGAAAGGAGAAAAAGCGCCCAGAAAGTACTTAAAAATAGATAATGTCCGATTGAATTAAAGCTGAATAAAAGAACGATATTGTAGCTGACCAAGGCCCAGAAACTAACTTTGGCAGCGGTGTTTTGGAGATTCTTTTTAAGGAAAGTATGGATTAAAACACCAACTTGGATGAAATAAGCGGCGAGTCCAAAAACACCCATTTCTACGAGCATTTTGAGGAGTTGATTGTGAGGGGTGACAGGCGTGAGGTAGAGAGGTTCGTATTGGTAGATTTCTCCGGTGTTGAGGGCCTGAAAACCTTGATAAAAAGTATTTAAACCGCTGCCAAAAATGGGGTTTTGGAGAAAGAGCTTGACGGAGGTCTCCCAGAGGACAAAACGAGAACTCCAGGATCGCACTTCCAAATCTAAAAATTGCCAAATAAGTAGCGCTAAAATTGCAGGGATAAGCACGAAAAAAAGGCGGGCCTGCCAGTTTTTAAAGAAATGTTTAATGAAGATGAAGTAGCTAGTGAGAGCGAGAGCAAGCCAAACCGCCCGGCTCTTGGTGAGAAAAATAGTAACAGCCAAAAGAGAAAGTAGGAAAAACCAGAGGAGCTTCTTTTTTTGAGATGATTCTAAAAATTTAAAGAATGAGATCGCAAAGGGAAAAATAAGAAATTGGGCGAAAAAATTGGGGTTGCCGAGGGTGGAATAAATGCGACCAACAAAATTGCGATCATCGGCATGTGGCAAAAAATCGAGTTCGAAAAACTGCAAAATGCCATAAAATGCAGCGATACCGCCAACGAAGCTGATGATCGTGAACACTGCATGAAGATTTTTGTCTTCATTGAGGAAATGGAGGCTGAATAAGAAATGAATCAACAAGATGAAGAGAAAAAAACTGCCATAGAGAGTGGCGCCATCTCCGAAGTAACTTAAAAGAGGCGCTTGAGAAAAGAGTGTAGCGATCAAATAAAAAACAACGATGGCGGCAACACAGCAATAAAGCCTCTGATGCCAAAGAATTTTGAGCTTCTTTTCTTGAAAGATCGCAACCGCAAAAGAGGTAAGGAGCAGACCGATAAAAAAATAAAACCAAACGGCCTTAAAAGAAGAAAACATCTCCGTGCTCCAGGGGTTAACCAGTAGAGGGAGGAAAAAGAGGAGGAGGTAAGGGGTTTTTAGTAGTTTTTTTTTGAGTAGGTTCATGGGGGGGGCTTATTATTAATGCACGTTCTCTCTAAAATCAATATTGTAGATAACGCCTTGACCTTTATTCTTAGAAAAAATGATACGAAATTGGCCTTTTCTCAAGCGGTAGAGACCTTTTAATCCTTTCATGGCCTTAATATCATAACATTCCAGATTGAGACTATAAATGTCTAGGATTATCTTTTCCAAGGATTTTCTTTGTTTTTTGCCAATTTTTCGGAGGAATTTTTTGATCTTATCCATCGATTTCTTTGATTTTTTTCAGAATTGCTTGCGGGGAGATACCGTTTTTGAAATGCAGATTTGCACCTTTTTTATCTTCAAGATACTCAATCGTATCGTGATCGACCATTTTCATAACTTTAATTGTGATGACACCTTTGCCTTTATCTTCGACGATTAAAGGGGTGTTTTTATTCATTCCATATTTTTTACGAATTGCGGGAGGGATGGTTATTTGACCTTTGATTGAAGGTAATAGCGTGTAATTCATCTTACTTTCTTATTGTATACATTCCGAATGTATTTTAGCATTTTTCTGTAATTACGGAAAGATAATAGCGGGGTTTTATTAAGAAAGTTTAAAGTTTTGTAAAAAAGAAACTACTTCAGCAGAAGATGATCGGACACAAGATCAGATAGAGATGCTGTTGAATGAGCCCTTAGATCCAAAATATTTTGGAGTGGCGAGGCTACCTGCCGCAAATCTGCGTGAATTGTTTTATTCGAGCCCCTGAGCGATAATAACCTCCGCAAGAGTATTAAAAAGCAGGGAGGTGGTCACCAATTCTCGAGTGTTTGAATCTCGCCAGTATTCGCCATCAAGGTCGTATTGGCCTTGATTTAAGAGTTCTGTGAATTTCTGTTGGAAAGCTGGTTGATATTTTTCGGGTAGAGCTTCGGTAAAATTTTTGACGACTTTTTCATTTACATCCTTTACACACTCTTTTTCCGTGAGATTATGCCAGGCTTGGAGACCGTTTCTTTGGAGATAAATTTCTATTGCCGTTTGGTTACGCTGGGATTCTTGAAGATGCTGGAAATGCATCAACGGTTTGCGAAACAAAATCTCTGGCGATCCACCGCCCCAATTTCCAAAAGATAATGATGATTTGACTAAGCGGTTGATGGTACTGTCGCTGCTTAATTCTGCATATAAATCCTCATCGCTAACGCCGAGTTGTTGGCAAGCTTGATAATAAGCCGGTGAAAACAAAGAGAAACGCTGTCGACCTTGAGAGCCAAAACTCCTGAAAAACTGGATATAGTCACGTCCACCTCGACCGGAAAAGGGGGAGCGCCTCAAGCCTTTACTTCTATCCCAATAATCGAAAGTAAGTAAATGCTTTTGCAATTGTTCTCGATAAACGGCCATCGCCTCTTCCTGACCTCCTTCAAAAGCCATAAATTGCTCAATATCCAATCCTCGGAGACGCTCGGCTAACTCTAGACATTGGGGGCTGCCGCCATATTGTGCGAGGATTTCGTCAGCCAGACGTCGGAGCTGTTTATTGATTCCGTTTTTTTCAAAATCGACAGTGTTAAGTCCGAGATTTTCTAAATCAAAACTGCCGTTTAACAAAAGCCGGAGTAAGCAATTTTGATCTCTGATGTGCTTGAGCCAGATAGCTAGTGCTTCGGTACGCTTTAGAGGGTAGCAGTCGATTTGATGTGACTCGAGGATACTTTGCAAAAAACTAAAACTGTCAGCCTTTTCCGGCGCTTTTTCTATCAAATAATTTACCGCCTCTACCACAAATCCTTTTTTTAGCAGTTCGCTGGTTGTTTGATAGGCTTGTGCGGGGCTGGGCTGGACCGTTGGTAAAATGTCGAGAGCCTTTGCTGTCTCCGGTGCGCGTATTGAGCGGTGATCGGGAAAAGCGCTGGCCACCGGAAACTGTGAGGTGGTGCGCGGTTTGAAGGACATGTAGGTGCGGCGTTGGTCGCCGGGTAAGCTGCGGACGATGGTCTGGATGGGGAAAGAATGACGCACGTTGGCGTACCAGGAGAGGTCGCCGGGAAACTCGAGGACGATATCGTTTAACGGTAGGGGTTTGAGGGGGGTGGGGATTTGGCCGCTCTTGAGGTCGAGGAGCTCGGGGATGGTGCGGTCGATGGCGCGGCGGGTTTGCATTTCAGCTTCGGTGAGGAGGATTGCTTCCGGGGGGAGTTGGTAGAGTCCGGGGTCGAGATGCTCTCCGAGGTGATGGACGTGATAGCCGAGGGTGAAGCCGTTACGGTTTTCGTAAGTGCCGTCTTGTTGTGGTAAGAAGAGGTCCCAAGGGCTGTGGCCGGCGACCATGTGCTGTCCGCCTTGGATCACGAGAGCGTCGAGATCTTTGCGAGCATCGATGATGGCCAGGTGAGCGCCTTCGCTGAGGTATCGTGATACTCCACCGATCAGGACGGCGGCGGCGTTGTTGTCCTGGAGGTACTGATCGAGGTGGCCCATTTCTTCAACTTTGTCTGCGCATTCGGGGATCTTTGGGAGGAAGTCGATGTCTAGTTGTCGCGGTTCTTGTGGTTCGCTCGGTTTTTCGGACATGCTTTAGTTTATTTTTTGGTGAGTGACTATAGATGGGTTTTATTGGGTTGTCAAATTTGGAAGCACTGATTAAACTAAAATCACTATGAAAAAACCTTCAAAAAAGAAAAAATCAAAACACGAATTCGACTTAGAACAGCTCAGGCACTGGAAAAACTGTAGTACCAAAGCTAAGCTCGAGTGGTTGGAGGCGGCGCTGCGATTTGGGAAGGGGGGAAAGGTTTAGTCTGCGCTCTTCTCAACTAAATCGCCACGATAGCGATCCATCACACACTTCATTACTTGTGCCTGCTCAGGAAGGAAAACTTTGTAGTGCGGCTCCTCGCTACGTTCACAGCGTTCCCCCTCCATGACGTTGGCCGGTAGAGGATCATGGCCAGGACAGATAGACATGCAGACATCATGATAAACAAAATTTGAAACCGACTCTCCTGTGGGGCAAGTATAAGTGTTTTTGTAGAGCTTTGTTTCATAAATCCCGTCGGCCGTTTCGATATGCCTAAGCCCAAAGACATGCCCGATTTCGTGAGCGATTATTTCCTGGGTGAGACATTCTCCAGGGGCCTTATTGTGGGTGAAAGGTTGGTAAAAAACAACGGTGTTGGGCTCTTTTTCTAATTTATCCGCGTCAAAAGCGTAGCCCCTATACCAATAATCTTTAGGAAATTGTGGTACGTAGAATAAGTCTAGAATCCCTTCTTTATGATGCTCTGCTATGAGGTTAGGAACATTGTAATGAAAGTATTCTCCGTAACGATACTCTCCATCTCCGAAAACTGTTTCGACCAAAGGAGTCATTTCATTGGCGGGGATCAACTGAAATCCTCTTAACTGAAGGTCAATCCCATGCATAGCATAGCTTTTTTGCGCGCTTTGAAAATCGTGATAAATCCCTTGAAGGTCAGGTTGGGCATAAATTGAATCAGGCTGACCCTTTTCGGCGTTTTCCCAAACATGAAGATTGACTGGAGTTGTCACTGGAGGATAATCAGCATATTGAGAATAGATTTCACGTTTATAACAATCATCGAGGTTCCAGCTGAATGGCGGGATGTCGTCGATCATGATTTCGGTGATGGTGGTTGGGGTGGGGTAGGAGTTTTCATTTTCTGGGTTTGGGGTGCTAGTGTCTTCGATGTTTTTGGTTGAGGACTCACCACTGGCAAAAGTACCCACGTCGAGGATCTGGTCGGATACGGTATCATTGAGATCTTGGATATCCGTGGCCAAAATATCGGTTTCATCGTGCCCTTGATCACAGGCTGCAAGAGCTGAGAGCACGAGGAAGTTGATTATTGTCAGTTTTTGGTTTAATACTTTTGAGAGTTTGAGAGGTCGATTTTGAGGAGAATTTGAAAGCATAGATGAGATTAAAGCTTCGCATTGTACAACTAACACACCCGTAAGTCAACCATACTTTTTCTTTTATAAGCTTGCAATAATTAAGCCATAAAATCGCCCCCCATCAAAGCAATGGGGGGGGTAACAAAGACAAGGAGTCACTAGGACGACCCGTATCGATAGAGAGCTATCTTGACATTTCCGCCAATGGATTCGCTCCTTTGCACCCTTTCGATGGGGTAAAAGGGGTGAGGAATACCTTTAGTACACTCCCATAGTCTGGGTTTTGATTCGAAG
>CAYMGN010000072.1:0-440 GCA_964389995.1 uncultured Candidatus Peribacteria bacterium
GGGGCTTGGGATGGGGTTTTTAGATGTGTTTTTCATAGCCAAATTCCTCCAACTCTCGCGCCAACTCACTCCCGCCGGATTTTACGATCTTTCCTTCACTCATAATGTGCACAAAGTGCGGTTCCACATAATTTAAAATTCGTTGATAATGCGTAATCAAGAGTAGTCCGAGATTCGTTTCTTCAAAAATACTGTTAATTCCTTCACTAACTACTTTTAATGCATCGATGTCAAGTCCGGAATCCATTTCGTCCGACTGCGAGTACCGCCTTTTCATCAGCCGCGTGTTGAAGGTGGCCCTGCACGAAGTGGGACACAATTTCGGTCTCACCGACCACCCGGCATACCGAAAGGCGCCCGGAGGTCTCCTGTGCCCCATGAGCAGGGGGGAAATCAACAAGTTCGGAATCCGCGGGTATGTCCGCGCCGTCATCGACGGC
>CAYMGN010000072.1:450-791 GCA_964389995.1 uncultured Candidatus Peribacteria bacterium
AAGTCCGGAATCAATTTCGTCCAGCATTGCCATTTTTGGTTTCAATACAGACATTTGGAGGATTTCTGCTCTCTTTCTTTCACCACCGGAAAAACCTTCGTTCACTGCGCGGCCGATAAATTCTTCTTCGATTTTTAGCTTGCCGGTTTTTTCGCGCATTTCTTTCATAAACTCTGCTGGGGGGACTCCTTTGCTTTCGGGGTCTACTGCCTTGAGATTGGCATTTTTAGCTAATCTTAGAAAAGTGCCGAGATTGACACCGGGGATTTCTAGCGGTTGTTGAAAGGCGAGAAAAAGTCCGATATTTGCTCTCTCGGTAGTTTCCATTTCTAAAACGTCCT
>CAYMGN010000072.1:801-7236 GCA_964389995.1 uncultured Candidatus Peribacteria bacterium
AGTACTTCTCCTTTAGTCGCTTCATAATTAGGATGCCCCATCAATACCTTGCACAAAGTACTTTTACCAGAACCGTTGGGTCCCATAATGGCGTGGATTTCGCCGGATTTGATTGTGAGATTAAGCCCTTTCAAAATTTTTTGATCTTCTACCTGGGCGTGGAGGTTTTTGATTTCTAAAGTGTGCATAGCCGGTCTTGCTTTAGTTGTTGAGGAAATTGCAGTTTTGTTTTGAGTGGTTTCTTGAGTGATTTCTGACATAGTTGCTGGTTTAATTGGAGCCTTTTTTGGAGTATACTTTAAATGTTTTGCGGGGTGATGTCAACAGTGATTTTTCTTGCAAGATGAAGGGGTTTTTGTGTATGCTCGGATCTTATTTTTAAGGTTATGTTATGGTAGAAAATCGTTTGCATAAGGAATTTGTGGACCTTGCTACTCGGGTTTCGATTTTGCAATTGAAATATAAAAAAATGTCTTTAGATGCAGTGACGCAGTTTATACCAGATGAGGAGGCGGTGAGGTTGAGATTTGAATGTGAATCCTTGATTTATGAAATGAGAAGAAAGGTTTTGGATTTTTTGGCGGTGGAGGAGGAGATGGATCAAGGGCTAGCTCAGGAAATAGAAGAGCTTTTTTTGGATTTTCGCCAGGAGCTCCTATCAGTTTATGAGGAATTGTTGTTTAAGTTAGACAATCTTGATTTGGATTCTCCCGTACCAGTTTTACAGAGGATAATTGAAGATTTGTATAGTGAGTGCGAGTCTTTGGACGAAGCTGATCCAGAAGTAGTGAAGATTGATGAGCGAATTATGGCATTAGAGTATTTACAGGAGGATGTTTTTTATAATTATGGGAGAGGTCGTTGGCTCTGTCATGCTGACTCTAATGTGCTGTATTTTCCGGAATTTTTTGACGCGAGGCCTGGGGATAAGTTAGATTGTGTTTGATAACCTTAATCCTGCTTTATGGGGGCTCGTAAATTATTTCTCACGACTTTTTCTTTATTTTCATTCTTTACTTTGAGTTTGACTGCTCAGGCTTTTACTGATGTAACTGCGGATCATCAATATGCGGAGGCAATCAATTATCTCAAGGAGCAGGGCGTTGTCCAAGGCTACGATGATGGGGGTTATAGACCGGAGCAGACCATTTCCCGGGCGGAGTTTTTGAAAATAGTGCTTTTGGTTGATCAAGAGCATCGTGAAGCAATTGAGGGTGATGATTATCACAATTTTAATAATAATTGTTTTGATGATGTCGAGCATCTCAGCTGGTATGAGCCTTATGTTTGTTATGGGAGGCATCGTGATATTGTCAGTGGTGATGGTGATAGTGGGCTCTTTAATCCCGGGAGGAATGTAAATTTTGCGGAGGCGGCCAAGATTTTGCGTGGAGTTTTTGTTACGAGCTATGTAAACAAGTCTGAGTCTTATGAATGGTACGTTGTGCCTGTCAATTATTTGAGCGAAGCTTATGTTATTCCCAGTGAGATCCAAACGTTAGAGCACCAAGTAACCAGAGGAGAAATGGCGTAGATGGTTTGGCGTGTAGTTAAAGGTGTTTCCTATAAGAATTCAACTCAGTTTCAGTTTGGTAGTGAAATGACTGTTAGTGTGAGAAATCGAAATTACCTGATGGAAGGCGGGAAAATTTATTATGAAGATAAATCTACCGGAAAAAAATTAGAGATCACTGGGGTGGATCAGGATAGTTTGGTCTTTTTGAATGATGTTTATTCTAAGGATAAGAATAATGTTTATTATAAAAATGTAATTCTAGACTACGCTGACCCTGCTACTTTTGAAAAGCATGAGGTTTGTGATTCGTATTTAAGTGATGATAAAAACTGTAGCTTGTATCGTGATGTCGATGACATGTATATCTATGGTGTGGTGTTTGAGGATATTGATCCTGATCGATTTGAGCCTTTGATAGGCGAGGTTCAGTCTTTTTCAAATAGAGGTGGCTATTGGACTGATGGCGAGGGAGTGTTTTATTCCCGATGGGATAAAGAATCTCAATATTTACTGGAGCTAAAAGAGGCTGATCCTGAACAGGTGGAGTTCTTCGAAAAAAATATGCTTTTGAAGGATTTTGTGAATAACAAAGTTTATTCATTTGGTGATTTCGTTGAGGGCGCTGAGGCTGATAGTTTTGAGCCTTTCGTTGAAGAACCATTTAATGATTATACTGTATTCTATGTCGACAATGACAATGTGTTTTTTGACGGTTGTTATCAAGATGATTGTGGTTTAAGTGCGATTGAAGGGATGGATGGTGCTAGTTTTGAGGTTGTTATTTTGCCCTCTGATGATGTCTTGCCGGATTCTTTACTTTTAAAAGATAAAAATGCTTATTATTACATTGGTATAGAGGATAGTAATGTGGTTTTTGTACCGATTGAGGGGGTGGATCGAGAGAGTTTTGAGATTGTTGATGGCTATTTGTTTAGAGATAAGTATAGACTTTATCGTCTGGCTAACTTTGTTTATGATGCCAATAGTTATTACTTTGATTTTGCCACTTATGAAATTGGCGCGGAGTATGAGTTAGAAATGCTTAATCCCAACTATTATATTCTTGATGGGCAGGTTTACTTTGCTGATCAGGTGATGGATGGGGTTGTGACTGAAAATTTAGAAGTATTTGAAGAAGACCCTTCAGATGCCTTTGCCAGAGACGGTGTGAATATTTATTATGCTGGTAGGGTTATAGAGGGGGCGGATTATGAGAGTTTTGAGGTTCTTCACCGTTTTTGTGCTCAGGATGACAATTATATCTATGGTTTGAACTATAGTGAATTTGATAAGGCGGAAGATAAAATCGCTTTGGATCTCCAGAAATATCCTGTTGATGAACATGATTGTAATTATATTAATTTTGGTTTTTAATAAGCCAAAATTTTGACATGCTGACCTTGATGGTTTAAATTAACTGTGCTTAAAAATTCAATTTCTATATCTAAATACTAATTTTATGGGGGCTCGAAAATTATTAATTCTTACTTTTTCTTTATTTTCATTCTTTACTTTGAGTTTGACGGCTCAAGCTTTTACTGATGTGCCTGCGGGGCATCAATATGCGGAGGCGATTAATTATCTCAAGGAGCAGGGCGTTGTTCAAGGCTATGATGATGGGAGTTATAGGCCGGAACAGACAATTTCGCGGGCGGAGTTTTTGAAGATTTTGCTCTTAATGCAATCGACGCATAGGTCATTGATGGAAAAGTCAGAAGACAAAGGTGGTTGTTTTGAAGACGTGGAGCTGGATAGTTGGTATCAGCAATATGTTTGTTATGCTCACAGTGCCAAGATTGTAAATGGGGATGGTAATGATGGGCTTTTTCATCCTGGGCGTAATGTGAATTTTGTGGAGGCGGCTAAGATTTTGGGGGGATCCGGGTATTTTTATGCTATTAGCAGTGATGGTTTTGAATGGTATGTGCATTATGTCAGTGCTTTAAGTGGTAAGTATGTTATTCCGACTGATATTGATACACTTGATCATCAAGTTACTCGTGGGGAAATGGCGGAGATGATTTGGCGTTTGAGGGAAAATGTGGATTATTTGGATTCCACGCAGTTTACTTTTGGAGCTCAATTGACTGTATCTGAGCACAATCAGTATTATAAGATTATTGATGGGAAGGTTTATTATCATGGTTATGCATTGGCTTTAATTGAAGGCGCAGATGCTGATACTTTTGAGCCGATTGGTGACGGTCATTCTCGTGATGAACAATTTGTTTACTATGAGCACAATCGGATAGATGTCGATGATCCTGATAGTTTCCGTAGATATGAAAAGTGTAGAGATGGCACGGAGTATCGCTATTGTCTATTTTATCGCGATGAAGAAAATTTATACTATGCCTTAGTAAAGATTGAAGATGTAAATCCGGATAGTTTTAGCTTTATTGGTTCGAGTAATTATTACTGGACTGATGGTGAGCAAGTTTATTATCAAAATTTTTGGTCAGGTAGTAATGAGCGATTTGTCTTTGCTGACGCGGATCCAGACAATGTCGAAGTAGGAGATAATTTGCTTTATGACTTTGCAAATAATAGAGTTTATTACTATCAACGTTTAGTTGAGGGTGCACAGGCCGATAGTTTTGGTTATTTTATTGATGGAGAAACAAATTATTACAGTCTGTATAAGGATGCGGATCACATTTATTATTATGATTGTACTGACGGTAATGGTTGTAATTTGTATCTGCTTGAAGGGGCCGATGCTGCTAGTTTTGAAGTAGTTGCTGGTGATGTTGATGAAGCGGTTAGTGATGCTGGTAGTTTGTTTAGAGATGATGATCAGTACTTCTACGTTTCTGAATATGGTAAGGGGATTTTTAAACTAGCTCCTTTTGAGTTTGGTGATTATGATTCTTTTGAAAGACTGGAGTCAGGGATGTATCGTGATCAAGATCATTTGTATGTGACACCTGGTTATTTGAGCCGTTATAGCAATTTCTTTGATGAGGTTTTGACTTTTGATATTGGTGAAAATTTCACTTTTGAAAGAGTGAATGACAATTATTTTGTGGTTGATGGTGAGGTCTATTTTGCTGGAGACTTGATGGAAGGAGTTTCGGCTGAAAATTTAATGAGTTTTAGTTATAGTGAGGATCTCTATGCGGCTTTAGTCCAAGATGAGCAGTCCCTTTATTTTGCTGGAAAGAAAGTTGAAGGTGTGGATATGGAGAGTATAAAGATTGAGAATAGTCTTTGTGTTTCAGATGAAAATTATTTCTACTATTTAAACTATGATGATTTTGCGAAGATTGACGATAATGAGCAGTTGATTTTGGAGAAGGTTGAGAAGGAGGGGAATACTTGTTGGGATTTGGTTTATGATTATTAGGGTGGTGATTAGTTATTCGTGTGCCATCCCAAACCCCCACCCACCCAAGGGGATTGTACTGAATAAACATTAAGAAAACTTAAATTTTTCCTAACAAAAAAACATCAATTCAAAAAATTTCTTCCGCTTAACAACTTCCGTAATCCTCTCGGTCTCAATCTCCCTCCCGGCTCTCGCCTTCACCGACGTGGCCTCCAACCAAATCAACCAGCGCGCAATCCAATACCTCCAAGAAAAAAGCGTGGTTCAAGGCTATGACGACGGCACTTATAAGCCCAATCAGGGTATCAACCGTGCCGAATTTCTCAAAATCTTGATGGAGTCGGCTGATATCTCCCCACAAGGCGTAAATTGTTTTAGCGATGTCGCTGATCAATGGTTTGCCGGTTATGTCTGTGAGGCTCAACGACAAGGTATTGTTCAGGGGTATGAGGATGGTACTTTTGGTCCTGTCAATCCGATCAATTTTGCTGAGGCCAGTAAGATCGTGGTTAACACTTTGGAGATCGAGCGCAGTGGTGAGGCTAGTTTTGATTGGTATGAAGATTTTGTGCTAGCACTTGAGGCAAACGGTGCTATACTGGAAAACATCTACCATTTCGGTCAGCCTGTTACCCGTGGTCAAATGGCAGAGATAATTTGGCGTTTACAAGAAAAACCGGAGGATGTGACTACTGCTAAATTTGATGACCTAGACCTGGGGATGATCAATGTCCCATCGGAAGCTGCGGTGCCTGATGATATCGATATATTGATGGCTTTGGATGCAGCCAGTGATGAGCAGCGAGTAAATTGAGAATCTTTTATGGATAATATTTTGAGTGAGCAGTTTGTGTCTGATTTTGATTTTGAGATGATCTATAACGAATTTTTGACCGCCGGTTTTGACGCAACTTTGAATTACGAAAATAAAATTGCGCCTGCTCTCAAGTCTCCCTGGAAGATGATTGTAGGAGCGAATCTTGATGAAGAAAACTTCTACATTATCGCTCAATTTGACGACTACATTCCGATTCGTGTTTCTTTTGACGCTGTGATTACTCAAATGCAACCGGATTTAAATCATTATTTTGAAAACGAAGTGGAGTATTGGGTCGAAGAATACGACGATTTTTTTTGCCTACCGTCTAGGAGATATTTTTGTGATTAGTAATAGCCGTCAGTCAATGCAAAAATCTCTCGACAGCCTGCTCGCCTATGACGGTTTCAGTCTCAATGATCACGAAATGGTTGCGTCCGCCCCGAGCGAAAAAATCGCTTATCTCTATCTTTCTCCGCAATTAGGGGCCAGCTATTTTCAATTGGTTGAAGTTCCCGTGATGCAGCCGGTTATTGCTCAATTGATGCCGGATTTGTTTGGGGATCAATCGCAGACTGATGTGGATTTAGATTTCCTTTTCTCTCAGTCGATGGCTCTGGCTTCTTATGGCACCGAAAATGTTGATCGTGGTAAGGGTGTGTTCTTCTGGGAGTTGTCTGACGATCAATTAGCTGAGGGACAGTCTTTTCTCGCTGAGTTTGATGCGGCGGTAGATGTATTTGCCAAGGAAAGATATCAGAATATCCCTGCAAT
>CAYMGN010000073.1:0-1145 GCA_964389995.1 uncultured Candidatus Peribacteria bacterium
GTGATAATGCGGGGCAATTAAAGATGGCCCAGGCTTTGGGTGAAATGCATTTGGGCCATTTGTATTCTTTGGCTTCGGCGCTGAATTTAGTGGGAGCAGATCAGTTAAATTGGTCGCAAATTAATTTTCCCTATGCAACAGTAAAGCATTTTCAGAGCTTGATTGAGGAGTATGGGCTCGCTCGTTACAAAGGAAAGTTCGGACAGTTAAAGATGGCGGAGGAGTTGGGAGAAGTGCATTTGGGTCATTTGTATTCTTTGGCTTCGGGGCTCGATTTAGTGGATGAAGATCAATTAAATTGGTCGCAAATTAATGCTCCTTATCTAAAAGTGAAGGAATTTTTGGATTTAATCGAGGCAAAACCAAAAGAGTATTTCTTTGGAATGAAAGGTTTGACGAAAATGGCGAGAAAATTGGGTGGTATGAATTTAGAAAAAGTTTATCTAATCGCTTCAGCCTTTGATCTTGCGGATGAGCGTTTGTGGGTTTGTCGGGATGAGACCTGTGAAGAGGCTGAAGAGAAATATTTATAAACTTTGGGTAGCTCTAATATCGTGACATCTCCCTCCTGATATCCATTTCCTGACTGCGTTTTTTTAGTTCCTGGCGTTTGTCGTGGAGTTTTTTACCGCGGCAGAGGCCGATTTTTACTTTGATTAGGCCTTTTTTTAGGTAGAGTTCCAGGGGGATGGCGGTCACTCCCTGCTCGTTGAGGGATTGGGCGATTTTGTTGATTTCTTTTGTATGCAGGAGCAATTTGCGTTTGCGGGTGGGGTCGGTTTGTTTGCGGGCCGAGTGTTTGTAGCGGCTGACGTGCATTTCGTTGATGTAGGCTTCGTTTTTGCTGTCGATATCGACAAAAGAGCCCTTGAGATTGACGTTTTTGGACTTGATTGATTTTACTTCGTCTCCGTTCAAGATGATTCCCGCCTCAAACTGATCGAGGATTTCGAAGTCGTGGTAGGCCTTTTTGTTCTTGGTAATTGTGGCGGACATTTTGTCTGGTTAGCTTGATCAATATGCCTTTTTTGTGGTCTAAAAGCAAGTTTGGTCGAATCTTTTGAAAAATTCTCTGCGCTCTGATATTATTACTTCTCAATATAATTATACAACAAATGTCACTGGAAGGAGGGAGTTTGGATACT
>CAYMGN010000073.1:1155-7162 GCA_964389995.1 uncultured Candidatus Peribacteria bacterium
TGGGAGGAGCGCTTAAAAAAGGCGAAAAATGAAGATGAGGCAAGATCTGTCGAGCAGGCCGGAGCAATGGGGCTCAGCGCTTTGACCAGTAAAGAATCAGTCGATGAAGCCTACGAGAGGATGCGGGAAGTGCGCGCAGGGATCAGGCGAGCCACCGGTGAGTTTGTCAATCCTCTGGTAAAGTCACTGCCTGGCAATGTAGTGGGGCAATATAATCGTGGAAGCAAGCAGGAATATCTAGACGATGGTTTGCTCAGAGCGGTTTTGAATGGAACGGAATCAGAAAAAAAGGCCGTGCATGTGGTGACACACGAGAGAGCTCACGCCTGGGGTGACGGGGAGCGGCATATTGATCATGATTTAGAAGAAGCGATTGTAGAAAGGCACGCAACGCAAAGAGCGGCCTTGGCGATGGGGGGCGGACAAGAGCAGTTGGCTTATCACGAACACAGCCATCTTTTGGATAGAGTGGTGAGTAATGCGATTGCCGAGGGGCAGTCGGTGACTCATGATCGGATTGTGGAAATGTTTTTGGAAGGAGACAATGAAGATGTCGAACAAATCAATCGCTGGCATCAGGCAGCTTAGGTTGCCCACTGAGCTGATCGAGGTGATCTGCCCAGTGGGTGGCCGTTCTCATGACATTTATCCTCCGCTATCCTCCGCGTTTGATACAGAACTTTAAGTTTTCGTATGCCGTTTTGATTGTTTTGGGTTCGGCATTGCCTGCAGAAACGTGACCGATTTTGTCAATCAAAACATAGAGCTCAAACTGACATATGTCATCATCCTTGCGGATGCGGTTGTAGACTGTTTTTGCAGTCTCATTGGTCAGCGCTAGATCACGTTGACAATTTTTAGCAGATTTCTCTGCAAGGCAGGCTGTTGAATGTATCAGGCTCCCTTCCAGTAGAGGGATTCCAACCTCCAGATTCGAAGGGGCACAGCCTGCGATGATCAAAACAAAAAGAATCTGAGCGATGCGTGTCATATGACTGACTCCTTGCTGTGGAGAATGGTGGTGTCTGAGAACGCCCGTGAAGGAATTTGGTCCGCCGTAATGCTCTAAAAATAGGTCTTTACGTTGACTGATTAACTCTTCACAGGAGATGAATTATAGGAGAGAGTGGACAAGAGAGCAAGTTTTTGTTTTTACCAGGATCCGCCGCCACCTCCGCCAAAGCCGCCGCCGCTGAAACCACCGCTAAAGCCAGACCCGCCCGACCATGAGCCACTACTGTAGCTGCCGCCGCTGCTGGAGGGCCTTGATTTAAAGGTGTTTTGGATCCCGCGATCGAAGTTATTGAGGCTGCGGGAGAGTTGGAGGGCGTTAAAAGTGTTGGTCCCCTCAAACCAAGATGGTGGGGTTTTGAATAGTCCTTTAAACTGCTCGGCCCATTCTTCGGAGACTTCGAGGGCGATGGCGTAGGGGAGGAGTTTTTCGAAGTGTTCTTTGAATTCTTTGGGCGAGTGGAGCTTTTTGAAGCGGTCTTTTTCGGCTGTTTTGAGGTACATTTTGAGGCCCTGGATTTCTTCGTAGGCGAGTTGGCCTTTTTTGGTGCGGCGGGGCATGAAGAAAGAAATGCAGATCATGAGGATGCCGAGAGTGACGCCGACGGCGACATAGAGCCCGGTGGCAAAGTAGACGCTGACAAAGGATCCACCCATTAGTGCGAGAAAGAAAATCCCAATGCCAAGTAGGAGATAGAGATTGCGGATGGTGTCGGGATTTTTTTTGAAATAGCCCTTGTCGACTACACTTTGGTAGAGTTGTTTTTTTACTTTCGGGAGGACGGTGTAAAATTTATTTTGGAGGTCGGTGAGTTTCACTTCGTTTTTGCCGACGAAGATTTTGTCAAAAATGCTGATTTCAAAATCTGTCAGTTCGGCTTTTTTTTCTTTGGCGGTGGGGTTTTTGGTTTTGATGAAGCTGAAGATTTCTTTTTTGCCCAAGAGTTTCTTTTTTTCTTCTCTTTTGATTTTGAGGTAGCCTTTGACGGCGAGGTCGATGACGGCGGCGGAGATGTCGTGCATGTGTGCTTTTTGGTCGATGATGACGCCGATTTCGCTGGCGGTGAGGTTGTCAACCGGGACAAAGGTGGGGGCGATGGTGCCGCGGCCTTGAGGTTCCTTGCCTTGGGTCCACCAGAGCCAGAAGATGCTGAGGATGCCACCAACCATGAGAATGAGCGGAAATTCATTCTGAAAAAAGAGGTAGATGCGGGATTGTTCGAGGGTGAATTCGATGAGGGTGTTTTCTTCTTCTTGAACAGTGACCGTTTTAGTTTGGGTTTTGTAGCGGTGGCGAGTGACCGTGATGTCGTACTCTCCGGGGCTGAGGGCAAAGGTTGCCGGGGTGCTAAAGTACTGTGGTTCGCCGTTGATTTCGATGTTGGAATAGGATGGGAAGCTGGTTACTTCTAGGAGTGTGGGGCGGGTGACGAGGTCCGGATTGAAACTGCTGACTATGGTGAGGCCTTCGCCGCTGAGGAGAGTGTCTGTGGTGTTAAAAGTGAGGGTGTTGGCGATTTGATTGTATTGGCATTCTTGTTCGGTGCTCCAGGTGTAGCCGGTGTAGCAGGTCGCTTCGAGGAACTCTTCGGCGGTGGTGCCCGGAGGGAGAGTGATGTTGGCCTCGGCGTAGTTTATGGGGATGGTCCAGCCGTTGCCGGTGAGGTTCCAGTAGAGCTCGGCGCTGTTTTTAAAAAAAGTGATTGCCGGGTTGAAGGTGTAGGTGATGTAGTACCAGTGCTGGCCGCTGAGGTAGACATTGGGATTGCCGATGCGGATGGAGGCGAGCGAGGAATAAGACTGGTCGAGAAATTCGTAGGGGGCGCCGTTTTCGTCAGTGACGCTTTCGAAGTTGAGGAAGGTTTGGATGTTGTTGTCGGAGTTGCCATAGCTGGTGGGGATTTCGCGGAAGATGCCGCGGCGTTCGAGGTCACCAAAGTTGTAGAGGATTTTTTCGGTGACGGTGATGGAGCTGTCGGGGTTTATCTGGATATCGCTGATGAATTGTTCGATATTTTCGGCAAAGGCGGCTGGCGTGAACCAGAGGCTAAGCGCGAGGGCAAAAGTGGAAAACAAAAATTTCTTCATGCCTTGATGATATCAGAGTCGGAAGGCTCCTTCCAGAGTAGATGGGGGGACGTCATTAGGAAAAATTTCGACAGCGGCTGGTGGGGCTTCAAATCCGGCATAATCAAGAGGATTGCTCGCCGAGAGGAAAATGTCGCTAGTTTGATCGGAGTAGAGTTTTGCTTCGAGGAAGATGGCGTCAGCTCCTGCTTCAAAGGCTTGGTCGGTGACTCGGACTTGAAAAATGGCAAAGCCGTAAGTGTCAGGGTTGACTTGTCCGAGGTCAAAGCGGATGCGGTTGATGTTTTCGAAGTATTCGGCGGAGTCGTCGTTGATGGTGTCGGTTTGCGGTGTGGAGCTGGCTTCGTGGTTTTCGGGGTCTTCGTCGTCGAGATCGAGGCCGAGAGAGTCGGAGACGTATTCGACGTTGCTGGGGAGGGCGACTTCGATGGTGCCGTTGGTTTCAGGGGTTTCGTTGGGGTTGTAGTAGGTGACTTTGTAGGTGATGATGCTGCCGGGGATTACTAGTTCTTCGGCGTCCTGATAGTCCCATTGGACGTTGAGGTCGGCGAGGGTGGTTTGAGGGAGGGCGAGGGCGGTGCCGAAGCTCACTAGGAGGATCAGTGTGGGGAAAATCTTTTTAAAGAAAGCTTTGATCGGGTGTTTGTGTGACCACTTTTTCCAGAAAAATTCTTTGGTGCTTTTGGTGAGGGTGGTGACGACGATGGCGACTATGAGGATGAGGATGGCAAAGTAGAGGAAGTTGTTGCTGTCCGGTCTGGCGGTGCCGGCTCCGAGGACGTTGCCGTCTTGGTCCGTGGGGTATTGGACGTCGGCGAGGATGTTGCCTTGGAGGCCGTCGGTGTTGGGGGCGAGTTCGATGTTTAATTCGTAGTTGGGGATATTGCCGGGGATGCTGAGGCTTTGGATTTGTGGGGCGCTGAGGCCGATGGCGCTGCGGTCGATGGCCATGAAATAGTTACCGGGGATGAGGCCGGCGATTTGGATTTGTCCGGATTCGTTGGTGTTGAGGTTGGTGATGAAATAGTCGTTTTCGGGGCTGAATTGGCCGTCTTCGTTGTCTTTGTAGATTTCTAATTGGAGGTTTTGTTGTGGGGTTCCGGCAGACCAGAGGGTGGCGAGAAGGGTGGTTTCGCAGCTGTTTTGCCAGATTACTTTTGGTCCGCTGGTTTCGGTGGTGATACTTGGTAAAAAGAGGCATTCGGTGGTCTGAGGGGTTTCTTCACTGATTTCTTCTGCTCCCTCGGGACTTTCTGTTTCTTCATCTTCAGCGGTTTGGGGGGCGTTTGTGACCGGGAAGAGGTTTTTGGTTGGGGCTTGGGTGATGGATTTGCTCACTGTGGCTTCGAGGGTGTGGCTTTCAGTGTTGTTGGGATAAAAAAGGGTTTCGGAAACGAAGTTGATTTGGGCTTCGTGGCTGCTGGTGAGGTCGCCGCCGCCGTGGCTGATGTCGAGTTCTGCAAGTGGATTGACATTGAGGGTTTCGGGATCGATGAGGTAGAGGCTGTCGTTGTTTTTGCCGGTGGCGTAGAGGCGGTCTTGATAGTCTTGAGTGAGGCCGGTGAAGAATTCGGGGGTGTTGCTGTCGCCGATTAATTCGACTACGCCGCTGTTGATGTCGGTGCGGAATAATTGACCGGTTAATTCTGCGGTGGTGTTGCTGATGACATAAAGTGTGTTACCTTCAAAGCTACAGCTTCCACTTTTCATATTAAAAAATTCGCCGTCGGAGTAGCGTAGTTGATTGACGACTTGGCTTTGGCCGGTGGTGAGGTTAAAGCTGAGGATTTGATTGGAGATGCTGTCGATACCGTAGAGGTCGCCGGTGTTATTGAAGTCGAGACAGGAGACGCTGAGGTCTTCTTGGCTGGCGATGCCGATGTCGGTGACATCTTGTGTGAGTATGTTGTAGGCAAAAAATTGATTGTCGCTGCTGTCTAAGCCGTAGATCTGTTGGCCGTTGGGGGAGATAGCGATGGCAAAGACGTTTGTCTTGTCTTCGAGTTCGGCGACGAGGGCGGTTTGTCCGCTGCTACGATCAAGAATATTGATGGTGGCGGGAGTGGCCGCATTGGCAAAATAGAGTGGTGGTTCGAGTACGCGGACTTGAAAGGTCATTACTAAGCTCTCGCTCTTGAGGGCGGGGTCATAGGCTACGACTTTGAGGTTGTTGTCGCGGTAGTTGTTATAAAGTGCGGTGCGGACGCTTTGGCCGTTGACGGAGAGAGAATCATTAATAAAGCGGGCGGCACCGATGGGGAGATTGACTTCGAGGCGAGGGATGATGCCATTGGAGGGGTCTATGAATTGATTGACGGTGACGGTATATGTGAGGATATCTCCTACTTCTATATTACCGCCGTTGTTGTCGTTGATGTTTTGGCTGATTTTGCTGACGAGATTGTCGGGGGCAAACTCCGGTTCCGGTTCTGGTTGGGGAGGAGTCGTGGGTTGGGGTTGGCTTTCAGATTCGGGTTGTGATTGGGGCTCGGGAGTTGATTCTGGTTCGGGTGTTTCGTCTGGATTGTCGGTTTCAGTTGGTTGATCTGTGTTGTCTGCCGGTTGATTTTCTGCCGGGGCTGCTGGCTCTGGTTCCGGCTCCGGGGTTTCCTGGCTATTTTCTGGAGTTTCTTGTGGTTCGCTTTCGGGGGTGCTCGCTTCTTCTTCCTGATCTCTTACTACATCAAAAACCGGTCCTGCTTCCTCAGCAAAAGTTGTGGGGAGGAAGACGTTTTGAGCCATGAGGAGGCCCACGAGCAATAGTTTTGTAATTCTATGCTTCATTCTTTAATCTTAGCATGAGGGGTTAGGGGGAGGCAACGTTGTTTCGGGTATCTGTCAACTTGCTTTTATTGGGTAATGTAAAGCAGATGAAACTGGCCTACCAACTCGGAGGAGAGGTAGGATG
>CAYMGN010000074.1:0-7081 GCA_964389995.1 uncultured Candidatus Peribacteria bacterium
ATCGACTCCATCCAAGTAATCTCCAGCGGCGAACTCGGCAGCGCTTCGGGCTCCATCAGTCAAGTCAAATACTGCACCGAACAATTAATGGAACTCTCAAAACAAGCCCAAAAAACTATCCTCCTCATCGGCCACGTCACCAAAGAAGGCAATCTCGCGGGCCCAAGAGTACTTGAACACCTGGTCGACACCGTCCTCCACCTTGAAGGCGACCGCTTCCAACAATTTCGTATCCTCAAAAGCGCCAAAAACAGATTTGGCTCCTGTAACGAAGTAGGGATTTTCGAAATGGGAGAAAGCGGCCTCCAAGAAGTAAAAAATCCTTCAGAAAAATTCCTCCAAGAGAGACAAAATCAAGCAATCGGCAGCGCCATCACCGCCACGCTCGAAGGCAACCGCCCTTTCCTTATTGAAGTCCAAGCTCTAGTTTCTACCAGTCACTTTGGCTATCCTAAACGCACAGCCAGCGGCTTCGACCTCAACCGCCTCCAACTCCTCATCGCCGTCCTCGAAAAATACGGCAGCCTCAACCTCCAAAATCAAGATGTCTACATCAATGTCGTCGGCGGCCTCAAAATCACTGAACCCGCTTCCGACTTAGCCATCGCCCTCGCCATCGCCTCCTCCCTCCTCAAATCCCCTCTCCCCAAAAACAGCCTCGTCTATGGTGAGCTCGGCCTCTCCGGCGAAATCCGCAAAGTGATTCAAAGCGACAAAAGAGCCCGCGAAGGAAAAAAACTCGGTCTCACAAAATTAGTGTCTCCCGAAAACCACAACCAAATCCAAGCCGCCCTCAAAATATTCAAGCAAGACGACTAAAAAAAGCCTTTGCATTTTCTGTCGTAATTTTAGACACCTTCTCCGACGAAAGCCCCTTCAAGTCGGCGATTTTTTCGACAACCTCGGGCAAATAACTACTTTCATTACGCTTGCCCCTTTGCGACTGCGGCGCTAAATAAGGACAATCCGTTTCCACCATAAACTGCTCCAGCGGCGCCGCTTTCACCACCTCCTGCAAAACTCCGGCATTAGGATAAGTAACAATCCCCGTAAAAGAAGTATAAGCACCTAGCGCCCACACCCTACGAGCAAAAACCAAATCACTCCCATAACAATGAAAAACCACCTCCACCCTCAACTGACCATCCTCCACAAACTCCTCCAAAACTGCTAAACAATCATCATCCGCCTCCCGATTATGAATCACCACCGGCAACCCAACCTCCTCCGCAAAAATTAACTGCCGCCTAAAAGCAGCCTTTTGCACGGATTTCTCAATCTTGCATTTAAAATAATCCAATCCACACTCCCCCACCGCCACAATGCGCTCATTTTCCGCAATCAATTCCCGCCATCGCTCCAAAACCTCCTCACTCAACTGATCACTCTCATAAGGATGGTAACCAAGCGTCAGATAAAATTGAGGATACCTCTTCAACAAATCCAATCCCCGCTCCCAAGACTGCGGATCACAAGCGATGTTGATAATTTTTTCTACACCGGCCTCCTCCGCTCTCTTCACCACTTCTTCCAGATCAGACTGAAAGTCATCAAACATTAAATGCGCATGAGTATCGATAATCATATTTTCCACTTTAAAGATTTCATTGACAAAAAAATACTACAACCATAGACTAAAACCGTAAATCAAAAACTATGAAAAAAAGTCTCAGACAATCCGCTAATTCCTTTGGGGCTTTTTCTTTTTACTTCTTTTGCTAAAAGCATGAGAGCATTTTTTATTAAAACCTCTCGTGCTTATCAAGAGGCTTTTTTAATTGTTTAACCCCAAGAAAATGATCATCGTCATGAAGCCGGGCACTCCCAAAAACGAAATCGAAAATATAATCACCGAGTTAGAAAAATTAAAACTCAATCCAGTACCACTATATGGTGTAGAAAGAACAGTAATCGCCGTAATCGGTGAAGAAAGAGACATCGACATCGCTCACATCGAAGCTCAAGAATGGGTAGAAAAAGCCATGCCCGTCCTCAAACCCTACAAATTAGTGAGCAAAGAAACAAAAAAAGAAAAAACAGTGATCGAAGTCAACGGCGTCAAAATAGGCAGCAATCAAGTGGCCGCCATCGCTGGCCCTTGCTCAGTCGAATCATTAGACCAAATGGACTCGGTGGCAAAATCACTCTCCGAAATGGGCATCAAGCTTTTGCGCGGCGGAGCATTCAAACCCCGCACCGGTCCCTACTCCTTCCAGGGCTTAGGCGAAGAAGGATTAGAAATTTTATCACAAGTAGGTAAGAAATACGGACTAGCAGTAATTACAGAAGTACTAGATATCCGCGACCTCGACCTAGTCTGCAAACACGCCGACATCCTCCAAATCGGAGCCAGAAACATGCAAAACTTTCAATTGCTAAAAGCAGTGGGAGCCTGTGACAAACCGGTAATACTCAAAAGAGGAATGTCCGCCACCATCGAAGAATTTCTCCTCGCAGCAGAATATATCATGGCCCACGGCAATCCCAATGTCATCCTCTGCGAAAGAGGGATCCGCACATTTGAACAAGAAACCCGCAACACACTCGCCTTGAGCACCGTTCCGATCGTCAAACAATTAAGTCACCTCCCCATTATTGTCGACCCCAGCCACGGCACCGGTAAAAAATCCCTCATCGAACCAATGACCAAAGCCGCAATCGCATGCGGCGCTGACGGATTTATCATCGAAGTCCACCCCAATCCAGCAGTAGCACTCTCAGACGCCCAACAGCAAATGACCCCAGAAGAATTTCAAACCATCCTCAAAAACATCGAACCAATAGTGAGCGCCGTAAACAAAACTCTCGCATGAACCACATAAAAGTCAATCTCGGATCAAGATCGTACAAAATTTTTATTCTAGAAAATCAATTCTTAGAGCTGGCTAAATTCCTCCAATCGAAAAAGCTGGGAAACAAATACGCAATCATCACTGATGACAAAGTAAAAAAACTCTACGGAAAACCCATTTCCACCATACTCAAAGAACATGATATTCAATCCAAAATCTTCTCCTTCAAGAATGGCGAAGGACAAAAAAACATGAACACAATTTTAGAACTATCTGAAAAAATGATTGCAAACGGCTTTGACCGTCAAGATGCCATCATTGCCTTGGGTGGAGGTGTAGTCGGAGATATGGGAGGTTTTATTGCCTCTATCTACATGAGGGGGATTCCTTTCATTCAAATCCCCACCACTCTTTTAGCAATGGTTGATGCCAGCATAGGAGGCAAAACCGGCATAAATCTCCCCAGCGGCAAAAACCTCCTCGGCACCTTTGCCCAACCACAAGCGGTATTTATCTACACTCAATTCCTCCAAACACTGTCGCCAAAACAGATTAAAAACGGACTCGCGGAAGTAATCAAATACGCCGTTATCCAAGACCCAAAACTTTTTCAATACTTAGAAAAAAACCGAAAAAAAATCTTAGATTTGGAAGAAAAAGCCATCTCACTTATCATCAAAAAATCAGTATCAATCAAAGCTCAGATCGTCGAAAAAGACGAAAAAGAGTCAGACTTGAGAATGACTCTAAACTACGGCCACACCTACGGCCACGCCATCGAAAAAATGAGTGAATACAAACTACTCCACGGCTACGCCATTAGCATCGGCATGGTCCTCGAAAACGAGCTAGCAGTATCAAAATCAATACTCTCAGAAACAGAAGCACAAAGAATAAAAAAATTGATCAAAAGCTACGACCTACCAGTATTCACCATGAAAAAACCGGAAATCAAAGACCTTAAAAGCGACAAAAAGAAATCAGGTAATCACATCTCCATCATCGTTCCCAAAGCAATTGGACAAACAACCATAATCAAACTCCCATGCTAATAATCTCAGTCCCCGGCTCAAAAAGCATCAGCAATCGCTACCTCATCCTCAAAGCACTTTGCCAAACCGATACCACCATCCACAATCTCGCTGACTGCGACGACACTACTTATATGCTCAAAGCACTAAAACTCTTAGCTTCTGAGCAAGACCATTACCATATCTACACCGGAAACGCTGGCACCACCACTCGCTTCTTCACCGCCTACTCCACACTTTTAGAAAAAAACATCACCATCGAAGGCGACGAAAGAATGCAGGAAAGACCCATCGCCCCCCTCACCGATGCACTTCAAGACCTCGGCGCAAAAGTCACAACCACTAACGGCTGTCCACCAGTAAAAATCTCTCCCTCAAAACTCCAGGGCGGCTCCATCAACCTCCCCGGCAACATAAGTAGCCAATACCTCTCCGCCCTCCTGATGATCGCTCCGTTCTCTTCAAAACCAACCACCATCAACATCACCGAAGAACTCTGCTCAAAACCCTACGTGGACATCACCATCAAAGCGATGGAACAGTTTGGTCTCAATGTCACCAATCACAACTACGAACGTTTCGAAATAAAACCACAATCCCCCACTCCTCCCACTGAAATCACTGTAGAAAACGACTGCTCTTCAGCATCCTACCCAGCAGCCCTAGCAATGATCACCAATAAACCAATCATGCTCACAGCTATCCACAAAAATTCCATCCAAGGAGACAGCCAATTCATCAATATCCTGGAAAAAATGGGCGCAAAGACCAAAGAACATCAACTAGGAATAGCGATCAATCCACAACCATTAAAAACCCTTGGTAAAATCGACATGAATTCCATCCCTGACCTAGTGATGACCTTCGCCGCCTTAGCAATGATCACTCCAGGCACCACCACCCTCACAAATATCGCCAACCTACGCATCAAAGAAACAGACCGCCTCAAAGCCCTCAAAAAAGAAATCGAAAAATTTTCCAATCATGTAGAAACCGGTGAGGACTATATCAAGATAGAAGGTCTGGAAAAGTCCGAATGGCTAAAAATAAATCAAAAAAAATCAATTTTCATCAACACCTATAACGACCATCGCATCGCTATGTGCTTTGGTATCTTCACTCCCCTACTGCAAAATTTAGAAATAGAAAACAAAGATTGTGTATCAAAAAGTTATACAACGTTCTGGCAAGATTTAGAAAAATTTTAACTCCCATTATGAACATCCTCCTCACTGGACTACGCGGCTCCGGCAAAACTAGCCTCGGCAAAATCATAGCTCAAAAAATGAAAAAAAAATTCATTGATCTCGATCAATACATCGAAACGGAGGCTCAAGATTCCATCAAAAACATCGTTGCAACAAAAGGATGGGAAGAATTCCGCAGATTAGAAACCATCGCCAGCAAAGCCCTCGCTCAAGAAGACAACCTCATAATCGCCACAGGCGGCGGCACTATCACCTTCCCCCAAAACGCCAAAGCACTAAAGGAAAACGGTTTTGTCATCTATCTACAGATCATGCCCTTAACATCTGTCTCCCGTATAATCAACGACCCCAATCGCCCGCCTCTAACCTTAGCAAAAGATTTAGAATCAGAAGTAACAACGCTCTATCAAGAAAGAACCCCTATCTATCGTCAAACCGCAGACCTTATTTTTGAAAGAAGCGACAATCTCGAATCCGATGCCGAAAAAATCATTAATCAAATAGCTAATGAAAATTGATTACCTAGTAATTGGTTCAGGAATAGCCGGATTAAATTTTGCACTCCAAGCTTCTCAAAAAGGAAAAGTTTTAGTAGTGACAAAAAAACGAGCGGTTAATAGCAATACCAATTACGCTCAAGGTGGAATTGCCGGCGTACTTAAAAAAACTGATAAAATCCAATCCCATATCGACGACACTCTCAAGGCAGGATCTCACCATAACAACAAAAAGGCAGTCAGCTTCATGGTCAAAAACTCAAGACAAGCAATCAAAAACCTCATCGACTATGGCGTTAATTTTAATAGCGAAAAGGGAAAACTAAAACTCACAAAAGAAGGTGGACACAGCACAAACCGCATCGCCTACGTCGGAGACTACACCGGACAAGCAATCGAAAAAGCTCTCATAAAAAACGTAAAAAACACCTCTAGCATCACCATCTGGGAAAACACTTTTGCCCTAGACCTCATCATCGCACAAGGAAAATGCCTCGGTGTAAAAGTAATCAAAGAACAAAAACTAATCTCCATCTTCGCCCCCAATGTCATCCTCGCCACCGGAGGCATCGGCCAATTATTCAAGTACAGCACCAATCCCGCCATCGCCACAGCTGACGGATTAGCAATGGGACTAAGAGCAAATTGCCAAACAGCAGATTTAGAATTCATTCAGTTTCACCCCACCGCCCTCGCCAAGAAATCATCTCCTAAATTTCTACTCTCTGAAGCTTTACGCGGCGAAGGCGCCAAAATAGTGAATGAAAAAGGTAAAAGAATCATGGAAAATACCCACCCACAAAAGGAATTAGCACCGCGTGACATCGTCGCCAAACAAATCTACCTGGCCCAAAAAAAAGGACCTGTATATCTAGACATGCGCGACCATCAAGCTCAAACATTAAAAGAAAGGTTTCCTCAAATCAGCAAAAAACTTCAAGAATACAACCTCAATCTCGCACAAGACTTCATCCCTATTACTCCGGCAGCACACTACCTTTGCGGCGGCATCACAACAGACCTCAAGGGTAAAACAAACATCCAAAACCTCTACGCCTTTGGTGAAATCAGCCACACCGGAGTTCACGGTGCAAACAGATTAGCCTCAAATTCTTTACTGGAAGCACTAGTCTTTAGCAGCCAAATACTCAAGTCCATCCCCAAAGAAAACAAAGAAAAATCAAAAATAGTTACCAAAAAAATAAATTATCAAAATCTAGAAAAAGAAAAAAAACTCTGCCAACAAGCCAGAAAAAAGATTAGAAATCTAATGTGGAATTACTGCGGCATTATCCGCAACCAAGAACAAATAAAAAAAGTAGCCCTACCAAAGATCAAAGACCTCATAAAGAAATTATCACAAACTAAAAACCTTCACCCCTACATCATCGAAACCAAAAACATGGCCCAATCCTCAAAAGCAATCCTCACCTCCGCCAGTAAAAGAAACTCAACTCTCGGCTGCCATATAATAGACTTATAATTTCTGCATTTTCTTCACCTGATCAGCAACAAGCAATTCATCAATAATCGGCCCAATATCTCCATCCAAA
>CAYMGN010000075.1:0-1233 GCA_964389995.1 uncultured Candidatus Peribacteria bacterium
GTGGCTTGGAAGAATCGAGCAGCCTGTTTGTTCGGGAATAAGCCTGGATCAGACCGTGGTAGCGCAGGTTTTTGTCCACATAGAAGGTGTTGAGTCTTTTACTATCAAATCCGGTCAAAAACATGTTTACCACCAGCACTAAATCGACCTCTTTATTCTTGATTTTTTTCTGTAGATCTTTGTAGTAGCCGTAAAAGTTGTTGGTATTAAAATTGGTAAAAAAAAGCTTGTTGTAGTCGTCGATGCAATCTTCGAGAAAATCGCGGGAGTGCTTGTTAAAGGGCTCATCCTCATCCACAAAGACATCGGCATCGAGCATGTCGGCATTATCCTCTTCGTTGGCTTGGTAAGTGAAGATAGTGGCCACTTTAAAATCATCGGGCTTTTTGCGCTTGAATAGAGTGTAGTATTTTTTCAGGACGTCGATGTTACTGACGGCAAAAAGAGCGTTAAATTGGCCATTTTTGGTCTTGCGCTTCCAGTCGGCGAGGATGTATTCGGTGATTTTTGCTAGGCGGTCGTTAGTTTCCAGTACTTCCTTGGTGTCAATGCCCTTCACCATCTCCTCAGCAAAAATATCGGCGTCGAGAGTGTCCGGGTCTTTGCGTTTATATTTGCCGACGTATTCCACCGAGAACCCTAGGACATTGTGATCTGAGATGGCGTGGGTGATGATGTACTTATGAAGACATTCGTCAAAAACGTCTTTAGTGGTCGCTCCTCCCATGCTGTTATCCGCAAAGATCGGGGTGCCGGTAAAGCCGAATAATTGAGCTTTTTTGAAGAAAGATTTGATGGCGGCGTGGGTTTTGCCAAACTGGCTGCGGTGGCATTCGTCAAAAATAATCACTACTTTTTCGTCTGCGAGGTATTCAAATTGTTTGAGATAAGATTTCCTGCCGATAGCGATGTCCAGTTTTTGGATGGTGGTGACTATTAGTTTGCGGTTGGGGTCTTTCAATTGACTCACCAAATTACGGGTGTGGTCGGTGCCGTCTACTGAACCGTCTGAGAAGGAGTTAAATTCCTTGGTGGTCTGGATATCGAGATCTTTACGATCCACCACAAAAAGCACTTTCTCAATTTCCGGCATCTGTGAGAGGATCTGGCTGACTTTAAAAGAAGTGAGGGTCTTACCTGAGCCGGTTGTGTGCCAGATGTAGCCGTTTTTGTTGTTTTCTTTTACTCGCTGTTCGATCGCCTTGACGGCGTAATATTGATAGGGCCTGAGCA
>CAYMGN010000075.1:1243-6110 GCA_964389995.1 uncultured Candidatus Peribacteria bacterium
CCATGGGGATTTTGTCCGATTCAGCCAGGACGATGTGCTCAGCGATCATTTCCGAGAGTGCGCATTTTTCCAGGAAAAGGTCGGTAAATTGCTCAAGATTAGTAATTTTTTTATTGCCTTTATCCGTCCAGTAAAAGGACTGGGCAAAGCTTTGTTTTGGATTATTGGCGAAGTACTTGGTGTTAACACCATTGGAAATTACGAAAATCTGCACGTATTCAAATAAAGTCCCGGAGAACGAGTGCCTGTGATAGCGCTGGATTTGATTAAAAGCCTCCTTCATCTCCATGCCGCGTCGTTTGAGTTCGATGTGTGCGAGGGGTAGGCCGTTGATGAGGAGGGTGACGTCGTAGCGATTTTCGTAGCGCCCGGATTGAGTTATTTGGTGAGTGACCTGATATTCGTTTTGGCACCATTTATCGGTGTTAAAAAAGCGGATGTAGTCGGTGGTGCCGTCATCGCGTTGTAGTAGAAACCTATCTCGAAGTGTTTTGGCTTTGTGGAAGCGGTCGCCTTTTTCGAGGTGGTTGGTGATGCGGAGAAATTCGGTGGCGGTGAAGTTAGTTTTGTTGAATTTCGCCAGCTGCTCTTGGAGATTGGTGAGGAGATCGGTGTTGTCGCGGAGGTGGACGCTCTCGAAGCCGAGACTGTTTAATTGTTTAATGAGCGTGTGCTCCAATTCGTTTTCGGATTGGTAGGACATGGAATTTTGGTTTCAGGAGGAGTAGGAGTGCTTTATTTTTACCATATTTATGGGGAACTGGAAAGTGGTCTGAGCTTTTAAATTGATTGAGGTCTTAGTAGTCAGTATTTTTCTACTCTATCAATTATTACGCTAGCCATTGCAAAGATGTTATTGATTTCGTCTTTACTATACTTGTCATCAACCTCTTTTAAGGCATAAGGATGTATTCGGTTTCTTGTTTTTCTGATTGTTTCTGCTTTTGTGAATACTTCATCTGTAAATAAACCACTTCTTTTGGCAGTTCTATTTAGTTCGTGAAAGTCTATCTTTTCTGATAGTTTTTTCGTTTTCGTTGTTTGCTTGATACCACATATTTCCTCAGTATCTGATATTTTTTGAAACTCCTTGATCATGGATAGTTTCTTTTCTTTCTTCATTATTTTCTTTTCATCTATTCTCCCTTTTTCGATTAGTTGGTGTAGTTTGTAATTTATTAGTGCTTCTATAATTGAGGCAGTAAAGATTATTATGGTTTTGAATGTTGAATACGTCACTGCGCCAGGCAGCTCATACTCTTCTTCAAGGGAAACCAAAAAAACTATGTATTGCATTTTGATGGCAATATTTTCTCGTAGAATTTTGTTTTGAACAAACGAGAATCTATTTTTCTTTAGATCCTCTAACTCAACAAACTTGATAGAATTTTGGAATGTTTGTTTAGTCATTCTTAAGAAGTTGGCTTAGCGAATTATATCCTTTTTCTTTAAGATAATTGCCAAGCTTTTTATCACTTCTCACACCAAAGTCTTTTCCGTACATTTTTTCTATTGTTCCCATTTGTGTGTCCTTCCTCTTTTGCTTAAACTTTCCACTTTTTGTTCTAGGCATTGTGTTGGGTTAATTTCTATTTTGATTATATACTGTGGTGTTTGAAACGACAAATTTCTGAGCGTGTGCTCCAATTCGTTTTCAGATTGGTAGGACATGGGATTTTGGTTTCAGGAGGAGTAGGAGTGCTTTATTTTTACCATATTTATGGGGAACTGGAAAATGGCCTGATGGGTTAAGCGCCTAGTCTTAGATATTATTTTTGTTCACATGTTCTTATCAATAATCCCAACTCTTATATTCTTCATCCTGATCTTTCATCTCCTCATATAGCCAAACCATTCTATCTAAATACCAACTTTTACCTAAATATGCCAAAGTAGTTCCTAAAATTGCAGGCCAGATTGCAAGCTTCACGATTCCATATATTGCGAGAACCATCCCCAAAGCAGAAATGGTATTAAGAATTTTGGGAGCAAATTTATGATGCTGGGGAATGTCTATTTTATCTCTATTAAGATAAACGCGTTCTCCGAGAACCGATTTTGATGCCCAGTTTTTTGTGGATTTCGGCTGTTTGAAAAAAACCGGATTAAAGAACATCCAACCAAGTGAAAGAAGTATAGGGATGAGACACCACCAACCAATCCAGATTCTACTCCAGAAGGCTAATATTATTATCGGTAAGACAGAATACCTCGTCCAGACACTCCAAGGATTTGCATGTTTCATCCAATTCTCGTCTGTGAGATTGAATGCTCTTGCGATTTTTCTTTCAAGAGTCATTTTACTTCTCAGCGAATTCCTTTAATTTTAAGAGTGCTTTCTCCCACATTTCTCCAAACATTTGCAAATACTGCTCGTCCAGGTCTTGGTCTACCATCATTTCGGTCCCCCCAGAAAGCGTCGGTCATCGGCATCGTTACTTTGCCGCCGTCTGCGAGGGACTTGAATATCCGGTCGACCTCTTCTCTATGTCAGGGGGAACTGAAACGCTGTTTTGTGAACCCGGAGTAAGGTCATCATCTCCTTCCGGTGTGAGAGAGGGCATGCCTGAGTCCGGTGACATGTCGGAAAAGTGTGAGACTGCGTCGGGCCGGGTATTAAAAACTTGTGTGTAATGTTTAATTGCTTCAGCGGCTGTGCCGGGGAATGTAAGGTATGGGTTGAGTTTTGTCATGTGTCATAGAAAAATAATATATGTTAATCTCGGATTAAACCGATTGACTACCGTCGAAATGCACTACCCTAGTGTCAAAGAATCCTTTATATTCAACTTCTAAGAGTATCTCACCAACTGAGTTGAAATAAATTTTATTACGTTCGCCATCGTTTTCTACCCTCGCATCACCACTTAGCACAGTCCAGTGCATTTCCGTGTGATGGAAATCTTTTGGAGATAAATTTTTACCATATGGCACAGCATAAAGTTCCGCAGACGGCCAAGTATAAAGCACATCGCCCAATATTGCTACTCCGGCAAGCTCAGTTTCTCCCTCACCTTGATATGTATATTCCTTTGCGCTATCACGCACAAAGTCAACACTCATAGCTGGTATAACCACATCTCGATTTCCCAAACCTCCCACATAAAGCCCACCCGTTGTTGCTCCATTGGAATCTAAAACCACGGAAACCAGAGTAGGTCCCACTTCCATAGTATATTTCTCACCTTCTTCAAAAGGTTCCTCAAGCTCAACGGAGTAAAAAGCCAGATAATCAATTGTTTCTTCTATTCCTTGCTCATTTTTCACTCTTACCGGTTGGCAATCACTAGTAATATCCTCAATGTCTAACTCCTTGCCGGAAGAATCTTTTATACGAATATCTTGATGCCGTAACTCATAAGATCCAGCTTCAAAGGCACCATCTTGCTGAGGGTCCTCTCCTTCAAACCACATAGAATCGGGATTACAATAACCGGAAAAGTACAATGAAGCTGACCTCTCACTATCAGAAATAAAAGACATTCGTACATCACCGGATGGCGTAGAATAATTGTTTTCCAGAGCAATAATCTGCTCGACAATCGAATCTATATCCGACTGATCCGCAACAGCATTAATGTCAGAAATCTCAACTCCGAAAGTTTGATAAAAAGCCATTATATATGGTTCAACTTTTTCATCGGAAAAATCATCAATACGGCGAATATTGTTAATAACTGTATCAAACTTGTAACTCATATTTCTTTGCAGTGATTCGGTAAAATATACACCGACAATACGGTAGGCGATATTTTTGTAGCTACCGGATAAATCCATATTTTCCACTTTGATATCACGATCTTTCAAAGCGTTAAAATAGGAAGAATAGTTAGATTTTGCCGGCTCCACATAAAACGTCACATCGTCACTTTTCCCTTCCAGACTGGAAACGATAGCCGGATCCATAAAAGTGTCATAGACCTGCTCTCCCAGCTCTGTAATTCTTAGATAGCGATATAGGTTTTCAAACACATCTCCTCTAGTGTAGTTATTTTCACCTTTAAAAAAAGTTTGCGCACCGTCAAACAAGTTGTGGTTCTTAGCAAATTGAGCATAAGGAGCATACCAAACTCCGGCAGGTACGTCAGACTGTAAGTTAGTGGCGGCAGTAGCGGCTAACTCAGATTCCATTTCAAGCCCTCGCACAAAAATTGCGAAAGCTTCAGCCCTATTGAGCTGATTCATCGCTCCAAAGCTACCATCCGGATAACCTCGAATAAGATCAGCATTGCATAAAGAAGAAACATACCCGGCAAACCACACATTCGGATCCACATCATAAAAAGTACAATCAGGATCATAAACCGGATCCAAACTAAAAAAACGAGCAAAAATAGTCACAGCCTCTGCTCGATTTAGAGGAGCATTAGACTTCATAGTGTTATCCGGATTTCCACCAATAATTCCAAGCTCATTCAGATAAAGGATCTCCACATCAGCCCGCCCCACGTCTGTAAATTTTTGTTCATATACTAATTCGTTAATTACTTCACCACTGCTTGACTGTGCGAAAACAGCACTAGCATTAAGAGACAGCAACATTAAAACCGTAAATATATTTAGACATATTTTTTTCATAGATGGATTGAGTTATTTTTAATAATCTTATACCTAACAAACGAAAAGTAAAGGAAGAAAAAAATCTAGGGTAAACATCTAAACTTTTAAACAGATTTATTTTCCAGTATTCTGAAGGCGCTTTGTGTAATTCAAAACTATGTCTAGTGAAAAATTTGGGGGAGGATTTGAGATGGAAAGCAGTCCGGAAAGACCACGGGATGATTTTGCAATCCTGTTGACTGATATTGTAGATATTTTTCAGCAGCAGATGGACGGTTTGAGTAGGATCAATAATCGTCATAGTAGT
>CAYMGN010000075.1:6120-6973 GCA_964389995.1 uncultured Candidatus Peribacteria bacterium
GGAGCGGGTTTGGCGATTGTGGAGGCGTATGTGTTGGCGGTGGAGCTGAAGCGAGCTGAGGGCGATTTTGAAAAGGCTTTTAAAGCCTGTCAGCAAAGGCTGTCAGCAAAGGCTGGAAGAATTTGTTAAAAAGAAACAGAAAGGGGCGCTGAGGTTTGCGGGATTTTTTGCGCCGAAGAATAATTTTACTCTCTTCCTGAGAAACCTGGGGATCAAGATGGCTTCCTTGCCCTATGTTTTGAAGGTTTTGATGGGGAGTGCTTTGGAGGATGATTTGGAGTTGTTGGGGTAGGGGGGAGGTAGTGGATGATTTCATTAGGCTTCTACCCCTTGACTACAGGTGAATAGTTTTATAGAATGTAGGCTATTAATCACTGCTATGATAACAACTAACTCCTATAAAAGTTATCGCTTACATGTTTAAATTTAAAACTGAAAAGGACTGCTTGGATTATCTTCGTAATGTGAATTACAATGGTTTTGAGTGCCCTCATTGTGCAAATAAAAAGTTCTGGATGATCTACAATAGGAAGTGTATGGAATGTTCTGATTGTGGCCACCAAGAGTATTTGACAGCTAATACAATCTTTCACAAATCTTCTACGGATTTAATCAAATGGTTTTACGCAATCCAGTTGATGACTCAATCTAAAAAGGGTGTTTCTGCTAAGCAACTGGAAAAAGCTTTGAAGGTGACCTATAAAACGGCTTGGAGAATTACTCACAAGATCAGAGAGGCGATGGACAATGATGACAACGATCTTTTCAGTGGAATTATTCAGGTGGATGAAACTTAGGCTGGAGGAAAACAAAAAGGAAATAAGAGGAGGTTGATTGTGAAACTCTCCACAAA
>CAYMGN010000076.1:0-6973 GCA_964389995.1 uncultured Candidatus Peribacteria bacterium
CATCGATGGAGTATTTGCGGATGAATTTGCCGACACGGGTGATGCGGGGGTCGTCTTCGATTTTGACGATGGGGCCGGATTTTTTGTCTTTGTGGGCCAATTCGTTGTAGCGTTGGTCGTGTGTGCCCGGTTTCATTGAGCGAAATTTCGAGAAATGGAAGAGTTTGCCGTGTTGTCCCACGCGTTTGACCGGTGAGCCATCGTCGAGCTTGTTAAAAAAGATCGAGCCCTTGGAGTCGAGCTTGATGGCGATAGCGGTGATGAGAAAGATGGGGGAGAGGATGAGCATACCAATCAGTGAGCCGATTATGTCGGTGATGCGTTTGATCACCTTGCCCCAACCGTCGAGAGGTGTGGGTTTGAGTGAGAGGACGGGGACGCCACTGATGGTGCGGACATCGACGTTGGTGTGTCGGACTTCGATCAGGTCGGGGACAAAGCTGTAGTGGACGTGGTAGAGGTCGCAGAGTTCGAGGATGTCTTCATTTTGTGTTTCTTGGCTGTAGCTGCGGGTTTGGATGATTTCGTCGACTTCGCCTTTTTTTAAAGTTTCTTCCAGATCTTTGATGGCGATGCTGCCCATTAGTTTGTAGCTGGGATTGGCGCTGAGAAATTTTTCTATCTTAGCAGTGATCTTGTTGTTGCCGATAAAAGCGACGTGGCGCCGACCGATGCCGGCTTTGAGAAAGGCTCTTTGGAAGATGCGGATCAGTCCACGGCCAAAGATAATCAAGAGGGGAGTGAGGATCCAGCTGTAGATGATCGCGAGACGAGAAAAAGGGAGGTCCGTGAGAAAGAAATAAGTGATGAGAGTCATGGCCCAGACCATGCTGAGTAGGAGGCAGTTTTTGGCTTCGCGGCTGTAAGTGGTGGTGGTTTTGAGGCTGTAGAGTTTGCCGAGAGCAAAGATAAAGATGAGGACGAGAGAAGAGTAAAAGCTGAAATGGAGATAGTCGATAAATTGAGGGATTTGGGTTTGGTCTACTTCTTTGGCGAGAAAGCCGGCGGGAGTGATCAGCCTTAGTTGGAGTGCAAAGATGAAGGCGATAATGGTCATCAAAAAATCAATGGGGATTTTGAGGACTCCAAAAAAGATTTCAAAACGCTTCATTGATTTTAATGTTTTAATAGTAGGCCCCGGGAAACTTGTTTATCATAAGCCGAGTTCTGTACTCCTAAGAGTTGTGATCATCTATCTAGTCCTCTGCAGCTTCCGAAGAAACATAGGAGGATCGAGCAGTGGGAAGATCTGGATTCGATTGGGAATAAATCCGGACCTTTCCATCCCACCTTGCACCAGGTAGGGTTTACCAATTCGCGCTTGTGAGCCGGAGCCAACAAACCGGATCCCGCCTGAGGCGGGCTTTTCACCTTTGGCCAGAACCGAGGTCCTGACTAGTATAGTCTCTGTGGCACTGTCCCTCCCGAGAGCTTTTACTCTCTCGGTGACGCGGCGTTACCGGTTACCATTTCCCATGGTGCTCGGACTTTCCTCCGGGGGATAACTCGTGAGTTTCCCCAGGTAATCACTCAAAACAAGTTTCAAGGAGCGGAGAGCATTATAGCGCTAAAAACTTGGTTTGAGTAGGTAAAACTTCTTAACGAGTGTCGTTGTGGTGTTTGATGTTTTGCTTTTCTTTTTCTTGTTCGCGGCGCACTTCTTTGGCGTCAGTGTGGTGCTCGTGTTTTTCTCTTTCTCTTTCGTGATCGAAATGTCTGCCGTCTTGGCCTCTTTTGTTTTTGTCGGACATGGGATGGGGTTAGATTGCTGATTTTATTATATCATGAAATTGTATCGGTTTAGTTTTGCATAATTTTGTTTGTTATTTAGATACCTTTTTTCGGCAAATCTGGGAGATAGGTTGCTTTTGGGGACGGGGGATTTTTTTCCACCGAAAAAATCCCCCTCCGCTCGATCTAATTTTATTTTGCTGCGCAAAAACCGAGGTAAAATTAGATCGAGAGGCCCCAAAAGCAACCTATCTCCCAGATTCGCCTATAGATAAAAAACCTTTTTTACTGTCCATTCAACTCTCTCTCATTCAAAATTCCTTCAAATTCGTCCAGCAGTCGGGAGAGGTTTTCGACGTCTTGGTTGAAGAGTTTTTTTTCGTTTGTCCATTCTTCTGGAGTGAGAGCGGTGAGTCCTGATTCTGAGAGTTGGGTGATTTCGCCGGCGTTGATGTCTGGGCTCAGTAGTTTGTTGGAAAATTGGGCTGCGCTTTGATATTCGTCGTAGAAATTGCGCATGTTGTCCATGTTTTGGGTGATTTTGGTGATCTTTGGGAGGATCTGACTTGCTCTTTGCATTTCTGTTGCTAAGGTATTGTAGCCTTGATCGACAAATGATTGGCGGGATTTGAGGATGTCCGCGTTATTGGGAGCTGATTCTGGGGTTGTTGGTTTTTGTCCAAAACCAAAGTCGATATTTGTTTCTTTGCCGCCTCTTAATTCAGAGCGGTCTAGTCCGCCGAGTTCTCCCGGTCTTTTTGCTATTAATCTTTTTTCGGAAAATTTCATTATTTTCTATTTATTTTTTTCCTTTTCTTTTTTTGCTTTGCGTTGTTTGATTTTGGCGTATTCTCTTTGGAAGAAACGGACTGCGTTTAAGCATTCTTTTGCTTTTTGGTTGTCGGGATCTACTTGGAGAGTCTTTTTAAATAGTTCTGCCGCTCTTTCGAATTCTTTTTCGTTGAGATAGCAGACGCCGAGGTCATTGAGGATTAGTGGGTCGTTTGGTGCGAGAAAGAGTGATCTTTCTAAAACAACGATGCCTCTCTTTTTTTGATTGTGATGAAACATACTCCAGCCGAGACAACGGAGGATTTCCGGATGGTTGGGATAGAGTTGATCAGCTTGTTCTAGCAAGTCCACTGATTCTTGCCATTTATTGATGCAAGAATAAACAAAACCAAGGAGATAGCAGGCATTAGCACTTTCCGGATTGAGCTTGATTGCTTGAGTGAGTGCTTTTTCCGCTTTTTTGTATTGACGGAGACTGAGATAGTTATCACCAATTTCCTCATAAGCCTCAGTACAATCTAGATCAGAGGTCAAGATCTTTTCACAAATTTTGATCGCTTCAGTATGTTTGCCGGAGTTTTTCATTTTATCGGCTTCCTCGATGAGAGGATGTACGGAGGTATGAGACATGGTGGTTTTGTTTATTTTTCTTTGCCGTTTTCTTTTTTCAGCAAATTATAATATTCTATCAAAAATCTCTGCTCTGATCAAGGATGATGCTGTAAAACTGCTTGTGCAATTGCGGAAATAGTGTAAAAAATATAATGATATGAAAAAGTTTATTATTACCGGGGGGCCGCATACTGGTAAGACTACATTGTTGGGAGCGCTGGAAAAAGTTTTGCCTGAGCTTTGTTTCGTGCCTGAGCCGGCGGTGGCGGTGATTGAAGAGGAGTTTGCAAAGGAAAAAGCTGATGCCAATTATGCAGGGATTTTTCCTTGGAATCGTTATCCGGAGTTTCGGCAGTTGGTGATTAAAAAATCTCGGGATTTGGAGGCCGGGATCCCGGAGGGGACGGAGTTGTCGATTTTAGACCGCTCTTTAGTAGATAATGTCGCCTACACTCGATTGAATAAAATGAGCCACCTTTTAGACGATCTGGTGAGTCCTATTAAGGAAGCGGAATACTATCAGGCTTTTATTTGTGATTTTGTTGGTACTTATACTCAGACTAAGGAACGTTGGGAGACATTTGAACAAGCCCAGCAAATCCATCTGGAAATTGTAAAGGCCTATGGTGAGGCTGATATGCGTTTGCAGTATTTGCCGGCGGTTAGTGTGGAAGAGCGAGTCAAAATGGTTGTAGAGAGTCTCGGAGCTCTGTCGTAAAGATCTTTGCTCCTTTGATGTTTAAATGATCGGAATCACTGAAGTAATCAGTTTGATTGCTGTATTCTTCGCTAAAATCAAAATATTGGTAGGGGATTTTTTTCTTTTCGAGAGTGGTGAGGATTTGTTCTTTTTGTTTCTGATAGTCAAAGTCGGTCTTATGAAGCGCTTGGAGGTATTGGCTGGTGAGGGGGTAGCTGACGATGTTTATTTGCCAATTTAGTTTTTGAGCGAGGTCGATGATTTTGAGGAAGTGTTGATAGGATTGTGATTCTAGGTATTGTTCTTGACTGAGTGAAGAAATCTGGAAATTGACTCGGCTTTCGGCTGTTTTTTGCTTTTCGGTTACACTTTGTTTATTGAAGTTATTGCTTTTTGATAGCCATCCCTGTTGAATATTGCTGGTGTTGGGTGGATTGAAGAGATAGACGAAGTCTTTGCCGTTTCCTAGCACTGGGAAGGCTTTTTGAATGCTGAGAGCGAGGTAGTTTTTTTCTTTTAAATGAGCGATTTCTTTTAGTGGGACAAATCGGTTGTAGTAGTCTGATTCTTGAAAGAGATTGGATGGTTTGCGGATTTTTGGGGCAAAAGTGTGTGGGTCTAAGGGGATGATTATCGCTTGGATTTTTACTTCTTCGTCCAAGAGCTTTTTGATTTTGTAATAGGTTTCTACGTAGTTTTCGCCACCGGTGGCAAAATTGAAGCTGTTTTCTATCAGAGGTGCAGCCAAGCCGTTGCGTACGTGCGAGTCACCAAAAATGGCATAATCGAGTGTGTTTTGATTTTTCTGACGATATTCTTGCCATTGAGATTCTTGACGATGGATGATTTTTTTGGGTACCACTGCTTGGAGATAGAGGGCGTTTAGTCCGATCGTTGTAAAAAGAGTGAGTGTAAGAAAGGTGAAGCTTTTTGTGAGGAATTTTTTCTTCATTAAAATTGGAAGTAAATGAATTGGCTCTGATCAAAAACACCAAAGAGGAGGATGAATAATATCAGTAAAAGATAGACGCTCCAGCGTATCACTAATGGTTTTTTGAAGATTAGTTGGGAAGAATTGTTTCTTTCACGTAGGAGATGCACTATTTCCATGAATGCGATGAAGAAGAAGGCGAGACTGAGATCGATCCAATTTGTGCCGATGACGATGTTGCTGGGGTCTAAACTGAGATTTTTGAGGCTTTTGGTGAGGATATAAAAGGCGTCGGAAATATTGTTTGCGCGAAAAAAGATCCAGCCAATGTTTACCAGGATAAAGGTAATGGCGATTTCTAAAACTTGGATCAATCTCGGCCATTTTGCTAATTTGCTTTTTTGGTAGAAGAATTTTTTTGCCGGTTTGAGACCTTGGCCTAGGACCAGTAAAATTCCGTGAAAAAAGCCCCAGACGATAAAGGTCCAGTTTGCACCATGCCAGAGACCACTGATTGTAAAGACGATGATGATGTTGATCACCCAGCGTGGTATCGAGACGCGATTGCCGCCGAGGGGGATATAAAGATAATCTCTAAACCAAGTCGAGAGAGAAATATGCCATCTTTGCCAAAACTCCTTGATGGAGCGAGAAAGGTAGGGGCGGCGGAAGTTTTCCATGAGGTCAAATCCCATTACTTTTGCCGCTCCAATGGCGATATCGGAATATCCGGAAAAGTCGCAGAAAATTTGAAAGGCGAAGAGGATGGTTGCCAATATCAGAGGGATGCCGCTGTAACTAGTGGGGTTGCTATAAACTGTATCGACTATTGGCGCTAAGCGGTCAGCGATCACTATTTTTTTAAAGAATCCCCAAAGCATCATTTGTAATCCGGAGATTATTCGTTGGTAATCAAATTGGTGTTTGGTTTTAAATTGCGGTAAAAGGTGTTTTGCTCTTTCGATCGGTCCGGCCACTAACTGGGGAAAGAAAGAGACGTAGACTGCAAAGATCCCAAAATGTTTTTCCGGTTGGATTTTTTGGCGGTAGACGTCGATGGTGTAAGAGAGTGTTTGAAAGGTGTAAAAGCTAATCCCCACCGGTAGGAGTAGCTGGAGAGTAGTTGGATGGAAAGGGATGCTAATGCTTTGGAGAAATTGAGCAAAAGCAGCGCTAAAAAAGTTGAAATATTTAAAAAGGAAAAGGAGTCCGAGGTTGCTCAATAAACTGAGGCCGAGGAAGAGTTTTTTGGTTTGTTTTTTTGTTGATTGGGCGATTTTGTGAGCGGCGAAGTAGTCTATTGTGGTGGAAACGAAGATCAGGATTACGTATTCCGGTTTCCAGCTCATGTAGAAGTAGTAGCTGGCAATCAGCAAGAGGATCCAGCGGTATTTTTGACTGAGACTAAAATAGAGTACGACTACTAATGGAAAAAAAAGGAGGAAGTGGATTGAGTTGAAGGACATCTAGATCTGGTTTAGACTCCTAGGGATTTGAGATATTTTTTAAAATCCTTGCCGAATTCTTCGTGTTTAAGGCCAAAGTGTACTGTCGCTTGGAGAAAGCCCAGTTTATTGCCGGTGTCGAAGCGAGTGCCTTCGATTTCCAGGCCGTGGATGGGGCTGTGTTTGACGTATTTGATCATGCCGTCGATTAGTCTGAGCTCGGAGTCCGGTTTGCGTTTGGTGTCGTCTAGTTCGGCGAGGAGTTCCGGGGTGACGATGTATTTGCCGGTGATTGCCAGGTTGGAAAAAGCCTTTTCGGCCTTCGGTTTTTCTTGGAAGGCTTCGATGGCGAAACCTTCTTTATTGTCGATGTTGGATTTTTTTAGTGGTTTGACAATGCCGTAGTGAGAGACTTCTTTTTTAGGGACTTTTTGGAGGGCGACGATGGGGGTCTGATGTTTTTTGAAGGCGGCGATCATTTGTTTTAATGGTGGGATTTTGCTGTCAAAGATATCATCACCAAAGAGTACGGCAAAAGGTTCATTGCAGAGTAATTGTTTGGCGCGGAGGATTGCGTGACCGTCACCGAGAGGCATGTCTTGCCTGACGTGGACGAAGCGGGCCATTTTTTCGAGTTTTTTCAGTCTTTCTAATTCCTTGTTTTTGTTGCGGGCTTTGAGGCGATGTTCTAGCTCAAAGGCGATGTCGAAGTGATCTTCAAGGGCTTTTTTGCCTTTGCGGGTGATGAGAATGATTTCTTCT
>CAYMGN010000077.1:0-5623 GCA_964389995.1 uncultured Candidatus Peribacteria bacterium
GCCCCAAAAGCGGTCGAGAGACTATAACCCAGCTCCCCACCTTCGAGGATAGAGCCCGGCACGGTAGGAGTAACATGACTGGGAAAAAGCGTCCGCGGCCAACTAAAGTCCTTCACGATCTTACCCATCCCTTCACCATCGACAGTATATTTCGGATAAAATTCTTTCAAAGTCCCTTCCGCAAAGAGATTAGCCAAAATCGCCGGTGCTCCATGCCCCGGACCCGTTACTAGCAAAGTATCGCATTTATGCTTCCATACCAGATAGTTCAGATGCGCATAAATAAAATTAAGTCCCGGCACCGTCCCCCAGTGACCAAGGATTCTTTCTTTAAAGTCTTCTTTTTTTAATTTTCTCTCTAATAAAAAATTATCACGCAAATACAACTGAGCCACACCAAGGTAGTCAGTATAACGCAAGTACTTTTTCAGCCATTTTAAGGCTTTACGATCACTAAGAGGCATGAGGGTTGAGGGTAAATATACATACTCAATTCTATCACAAATTTACCCTTTGGTCTACTCAGTGAGATCGTATTCTTGAGCTGGATTGTATCGATCGAAGAGCCTGTCCAGCATGCCCAGAACCCTATTTCTTTGATCGCCATTCAGACTTGGATGTCTTACCACAATCTCGGAATACCTCACATAAACTGTTTTATCAAAGAATATCCTTCCATCCAGATCTTTCTCCAAACAATAAAACTCTAATTCTCCATTCAAAGATTTATCATCAAGCCTCACATATCTCGGCAGGTTTTGGTTAAACTTTTTTAACTTCAATGGATCCAAGATAAAATCTTTACCAAGATCAACAGCATGGAGGATCGCTTCATTAAAAGCATCTCTAACTCCTGCTGTCTTTTCACGCCAACTATCTATTACTCCCTCTAAACGCCCTTTTAAACGCCTAGCAATGACTCTTCGCAGTTCTTGGAGCAAGCTCTCTTCAGGGTTTTGCTCCACTACAATAATAATACTACTACTTGTAGGTCTGTCCGACTCTTCTCCTTCCTCCTGTTCGGTATCAGGGTTTTTATCATTAGCTATGCCCAGAGTTTCATATGCACTCAATTGAGTGAAAAACTTTGCCATATCTCTTGGATCTTCCAGATTAAAAAGATCACTAGTTGGACGTGCAACACCCACTCCTATTCCAGAATCTTCTTCACATTCATCTCCAGCCTCCAAATCCAAGTAAACCGCTCGTTCTAAATCCTTGTTGTCCGACCCCATATTCCACTTAATTATTGATAGAAATGATAATAGCACAATCCTCGTAGTAGTCAAATTTTCTCAAACTCCAAAAAAGCATTTTGCACTCCCGCCCAAATCTCCTATTATCTGAGATATGAAGCTACTCAAAAACAACAAAGATATCGAACTGGGACGATTTAATATTACTCTGATCGCAGTGCTTACTTTAGCTCTTGCCAGTGAGCTTACTTCCCTCAATACCACCCTCCTAGCGGACCAAATCATGCTCGACGAGTTAATCAACTGCACAAACCAAATCCGCACTTCCGAAGTAGAAAACCCCCTCTATCTTAATTATGAATTGAACAAAGCCGCCTACAAGAAGCTCGAAGATATGAATCAATACGATTACTGGGCACATTTCAATCCCGTCACCGGCGCCAAGCCCTGGGATTTTATCGACAGTACTGATTACTATTATCAAAAGGCAGGAGAAAACCTCGCCATCGGCTTTTACAACAGTCAAAACGTTTGTGAAGCCTGGCAGGGCAGTCCCACTCATCTCGCCAATATCATCAATCCCGATTTTCAGGAAGTAGGCTTTGCGGTGGACCAGGTTGACCTCGGTAAAGAAGGAATGGGTATTTTAGTGGTCCAGATGTTTGGTAGCCGCCAGGACTTCAAACCACCGGAAGGGATCCAAACAGTCTATAACCTCCGTTGTGATCCAGAGATCATCGCTGGCAGCACTATCGTCAGGCCGGAATGTCGTCCAACTGATGACAATAGTGGCACCGTAGCCATCGCCGGCATCAATAACACTGCTTTTGCCGTCACTATCGACAACCAATCGATCGAAAACCGCATCGAAGCGGCCGGAGATAATTTTGTCGTCCGCAGTGAGCAGCCTCTCGAGGACGGTCGCCATCAGGTAGTCGCTCAACCTTTGGACGATGATAGTGAAGATAATGATCGCAGGGGAGTAGTAGACTTCATCGTTGATACCGCCATCCCCGAAATCACTCCCGAACAAGTAGAAATAAGCTTCCTCCAAACCAGCGGAAGTGACAATAACTACCAGATCAGCGCCAGGCCACCTCACTATCAAGCTAAATACTACCAACAAATCACCGCCAACGTCACCGACCCCAAAACCGGCACCTTGCTCGTAAACCAAAAACAACTCCAAAGGGTCTCCGACAACCAATACATTGCCAACATCGCCGTAAACAAAGACTCTGCCGGTGCCGACCAATTAAACCTCGAAATCCAATTCCAAGACGCAGTCGGCAACGAAACCACAATCAATAAAACTCTCCCCGAACCCGGTCAAGGCCAAGTCCTCCGCGCCTTTGCTCAGTACCCTCTCGCCATGATCAACATCTTCCGTTTTGGCATCAGTGTCCTGGCCTTATTATTACCGATCCCGGCCTTGCTCTACCTCTATGGCAGCCGCCGCGAACGTGAAGAGTTCGCTAAAATCCCTTACTTAGACTATTGTTTCATCGTGCTCTTCCTCGGAGCCATCTCCCTTATTGCCTATTTCTTCTAAATGAATAGCAAAATTTTCGACATTATTTTCGCCTTTTTTTTCTGGATCTTCATCCAGTTACATTTCCAGTTTCAGCTCGGTATTTTTTATTCCTCAGCCATTTTTCTCCTCACTCTCGCCTTAATTGCCTTCCGTGCTTACCAAGAAAACCTCCCCGTCATCCAAATATGCCAATTATTATTCCTCCTCACTCTCCTCTATCTCAGCAACTCCATCATCGCCACCTACCTCCCGGAAATCGTCATTGTCAGTGTTGTCGCCTTCATCTCTTCTTTTATTTTTTACGGCCTTCTTCAAGAAAACCACAGCAAAATGCGTCACCCCGAGGATAGCTTCGCCAATAATGTTTCGAAATTTTTCCTCCTCTTCCTCGCCCTCTGGTCTGTCAATCTCCTCCAGATTAAAGAAGTGCTCCCCTTCGATATCATCGCCGGTATCTTCAGCCTCACCGTCATCCTCATCGCCATTTTTTACTACTATTTCCTCGAAAGATTGACCAAAACACTCATTATAACCATCACTCTCGTAGGTCTAACCCTCGGCGCCTTCAAACTTTCACTCCAGGGCAGTTTCTTTGATCCCTTCGGCATCACTTCATCGATCTTTCTCACCGTCTTTCTCGACCTCCTCCACACCGCCTACCACCACCGCCACATCAAAAAACTCACCAAGTCCGCCTGGCACCAAAAACTAATTTTCATCTTCCTCCTCCTCATCCTCACCATCCAAATAGCCAACAACGCCAACTTCCCCCAAAAACTCGGCGCCTTTAGCGAAAGGTTGGAATTGGCAGATTAACAATTCTTTTCAATATCCTCGGCAGAAATATAGTCCGAAAGTTTAGAGTTTTCATCTCGCTCTTTCGCCAAATATCCCAACACCATATCTTCAAATTTATCAGGCATCTTGACTCTGTTTACTTTTATCATCTTCATTCTAAGCGCTAGATTTAGGGTTCGTCAATTATGATTACATTTGATCCAGACGCCCATTGACTAAATGCAATAAAATATTGTATAATAATAAAAGAAAATAAAAACAAAAAATGCTAAAAAAGTTCTTACGCAAGGCCTTTCGCCGCAAAAGACCTCATCTCAAGCCAAAGGATAAAGCGATGTTTGCCGCTTTTAGTGTCATTCTCACTCTTACTTTACTCCAATTGGGACTTTTGACTTACACCCTCACCGTCCAAGAACAAAGCCTCCAACTCCAGATCAATGGACAGTACAGCCCCGCCCTTGCCGCGACTAATCAAGTGCTCGGAGCCGCTACCGATAGAGGATTATTCAATGATAACACTTCAGCAGCCCCCACAGATTTCGAAGAACCCAACGCTGACACAGCTCCCACAGTACTCCAACCCGAACCTCAAGCAATAGTCGCCACCGACATCACCGATCAAATCGAGCAAGTAGAGGACACCCAAACCGACCAACCGCCATTAGAAGCGCCTTTTAAGGACGTCCCCGCCAATCACCCCAACTACCAAGCGATCCAGTCACTAAAGCTCCGCGGCATCGTCTATAACGATCCCAATCTCATCTACAGCCCAAACAGCCCCTCAACTCGCGTCGGTGCCACCACCATGGTCACCCGCGCCGCCAAAATCCCCGACCAAGAATTCACCAGCAGCGCCTTCACCGATGTCCAAGCGGACAATTGGTTCTTTAATCCCATCAATACCGCCCACCGCCTCAGGATTGTAGACACCTTCGAGGACGGCAGCTTCCGCCCCTACGACACTCTCACCCAGACCGAATTAATCGCTCTCCTCGTCAAGGCCTTCAATCTCGATCTCAGTTATTACCCGGCCTACACCGACAACTCCGACGAACTCTACCGCGTCTTCGCCCTCGATAATCAACTAATCAGCGACATCAAAGGCGACGAACCTTTAACCAAGGCCGAAACCGCCCAAATCGTCTTCAACACCCTGAGCAAATTCCAACTCTTCTAAGGGCCCAATTTCACACTTCCAAAAAAAAGTGTAACAAAACCCCTTGACGCACGTTATAGAATGTGATATAACTTAAGGCTTTATTCCAAATTACAACTATAACCAGGGGGGAATATGGAAAACAGTAAAGACTACACAATTAGGCAAGATCAAAGACCGGGTACAGATAGAGGATTTGAATTCATCGATCTCACTACAGGTGACCATGAAGTGGTAGAACCGATAGTAGGTGATACTACAGAAGAAATCATCCTCGATCTCGATCTAGATATAGATAATTTAATAACATATTTTCCACCAGAAAATCTCTCAATCCCAATGTCGATCGATCCCGATAACGCTCAGGAAATGATTGGTGTTTGGTACGGTCTCGAAACCGGCGATCAACAAGCCGATCGTCAATTTCTCTTTCAAGCAGTTTTATACAGAATTGCCCTCGATCATCTCAATGGAGCAATCGATCCGGTTGAGCTCGAACCTGACCAATTAGAAAGTTTGGTTAATCAAGTACTGACTGACGTCGCTGAGGAATCATACGATCCCATCAGAGACTATATCCCAATGGAGCAAGCTCTTAAAGTGATACAACACCGTCTAACATACATAGAAAATCAAAATAGAGAACCGGGAGTGATGCATTTACCTTTGGATATGAAAGAAGAAGGCTACATGCACGATTTGCTCAAAGGGAAGCTCGACAAATACAGTACTCAAATCGAAGAAGCCCAAGCCAAAGGGTCCGAATATTCTGTCAAACTCAGTCGGCTCAAAGACGATGCTAGACAACTATATGTAGATAGCATTAAGTGTTTAGACCCGGAAATAGAGGTAAGAGAACTAAAAGTAATCGCTGAGTTCCTGGAGCTGCGTGCTTCTCTAAAGCAACAAGAAACTCTCAGCAAAACCGAAGAGCAACTA
>CAYMGN010000077.1:5633-6890 GCA_964389995.1 uncultured Candidatus Peribacteria bacterium
TACTTGCTCGTTTGGATCAAATTGTAGAGTTTGAAGACAGTTACTTTGTTATCTTCTTCCAAAAAGAGATCCTCGATAGTTTGTTCGCAAACGGCAAAGTAGATTATGATGAATTAAGTGACAAGTATGTCAACCATCAAACAGATCTCGATGTCCAGAAAAGATTAAGCACTAGCCTCACAAACGCTTGGAGTCACATCGAAGCAAAAATACAAAAGGCTGAAAATCTTATTGAGATAAAGGACCGAGAAGAATCAATCACTGAAGAAGAATTCACAGCACCAAGAGTGCCAATAGTCCCACAAGCAACCAGAGCTTTGGAATCAAGAGATTTTGTCCCACCACGCCTACCAAAAGCCGATCCTCATGGGATTACCAGTGAAACAAGAGAGGCTTTTGCAGCTGTTGCTAAGATGTTCACCCATAGAGAGTACGCCTTTTGGAAACCAATAGATCCCAGCGACACACCAACAGAACCACTCACTCCGGAACGCCCAAGCGCAATCGACGAATCTAAAAGCTACAATTAGAAAACCAATAATCAACCACAAAAGCCGCTCCCCTCACCGGAGCGGCTTTTCTGTTGCACAATCCTCACAATTCGCTATAATCCTCACTGAACGTCTCCAAAAAGTGGGTAGGTACCGAAGCGGTCAAACGGGGTAGACTGTAAATCTACTGGCTATGCCTTCGGGGGTTCGAATCCCTCCCTGCCCACCAGAAATTTGCCCACAAATTTCCCTCAACCCTAAATCTCAACCTAAACCTCAATTCTTCTTTTTCCAATACTCAAAAACGGCAAAACTTCTCTCATCCTACCAAAAAAATCTACCGTAAAATCTTCTCCATCTTCCGCCCCTTCGCCAACTCATCCACCAATTTATCCATATACCGGATCTTCTGCATCAGCTCATCTTCGATTTCCTCAACACGATGACCACAAATCACCCCAGTAATCTTCGACGCGTTGGGATTGATCTCCGGAGCCTCCGCAAAAAAAGTCTCAAAATCAACTCCCTTCTCAATCTGCCGCTTCAATTCTTTTTCACTATAACCCGTCAACCAACAAATCACCTGATCCAATTCCTCCCGCGTACGCTCCTTCCTCTCCACCTTGTTGATATAGAGCGGATATACCTTAGCAAAAGCCATCTTAAATATTTTTTCATTCCTCATAACTCGATTTTAGCAAACCCCCTGGCCCTTATCTAGCGCTTTTCTCTTGCAACCACACAAAACTCCCACTATTATACCTCA